>CAXTOI010000452.1:0-3352 GCA_964245645.1 uncultured Novosphingobium sp.
GGTCTGGTGGCAGGATGGTGCGCCCGACTACAACCGGCATATGGCGCGCAACACGCCTTATGCCGACTGGTTCGCTGCCCTGGACTGATTTCGCCGCCTGGGCTCGTCGGCGAGTTCAATCCATACCGGGGCGTGATCGCTGGTCTTCTCCCAGCCCCTGACCTCGCGATCCACCCCGGCAGCTGCGAGCCGTCCGGACAGCTTCGGGCTCAGCAACAGGTGGTCGATGCGCAGCCCCGCATTGCGCGCGTAGGCGTTTCGGAAATAGTCCCAAAAGGTGTAAACCGTCGCACCGGGGTTCAGCGATCGCAAGGCGTCGGTCCAGCCCTGCTCGAGCAGCCGGGCGTAAGCCGCTTTCACTTCAGGCGCGAACAGCGCGTCGTCCAGCCAGCGTTCGGGCTTATAAACGTCGAGGTCGGTAGGCATCACGTTGAAATCTCCGGCGAGCATGACCGGCAGGCCCGAATCGAGCAGGCTTGCGGCATGGTCGATGAGCCGATCGAACCAGCGCAGCTTGTAATCGAACTTCGGTCCGGGCCGGGGATTGCCGTTGGGCAGGTACAACGCGCCGATCAGGATGCCATTGACCGCTGCCTCGATATAGCGGCTTTGACCGGGGTCCGGATCACCCGGCAGTCCGCGCCGCGTCTCGTGAATCTCGCCGACGCGACTGAGCATCGCCACTCCGTTCCAGCTCTTTTGGCCATGCCAGATGGCATCATAGCCAAGGTTGCGGACCGCCTGGTCAGGGAACTTGTCGTCGGGCGCCTTCAATTCCTGGAGGCAGACGATGTCGGGCCGGCTTTCCTCCAGCCAGCGCAGCAGCACCGGCAAGCGTCCGTTCACGCCGTTCACATTGTAGGTTGCGATCTTCATCGGTGTGGCTCGGGTCTTTGTCGCTTGCCGCAAGAGCCAGGTGTCTAGTCGAATTTCCGGCAAGGCCTATGCAAATTGCAGCAGAATCATTCAGGCACCCACGCGAATGCCGTGATTTCACTGGATGTGGCAGGACCGAGCCGAATGGAGCAAGCCCGTGGCTGATCGCCTGCGCATCGGGCAGGCGTGATGGAGGACTGCCGACCTCGGCCGGCAATCCTCCATCAGCTATGGATGGCGCTCGATCAGGCGTAAGTGACGCAGACTGTCGGGCGACGGCGCACCACGGAGCCGATCATGCCTAGCCCAACGAGCAGCATTGCCCAGGTGGCCGGTTCCGGCACGGCGGGATTGCCCAGGGAAAAACCTTGCGTCGTGCCGAAGCCCTGCCCGCTCGCACCCACCGGGTAGAACCCGTTGGGATCGCCCGCCTGCGGATTCGCCTGCGCAAAAGCGACGTAGCTGGTGATCAGGGCGTCATCGGCCGCGTTGCCGCTGGTGACCGGCTCGGCGTATTCGATTTGCCAGATCGCCGCCTGGATTGCGCTCAGATCGTTCGGGTTGCCGTTGGCGTTGGCGATGCCGGTGCCGATCTGCGCGAGAGTGGCGATTTCGCCCGGGATCGGCGAGTTCAGGCTGTTGCCGGTTCCGGACGTTACGCCGGAGGAATCCGTGGTTACCGGACTGACCGTATATGGCAGGGCCGGGTTCTGTGCCCCCAGCTGAATCTGGTGGAAGATATCGACGCACCATACCCAAACGATATTCGGATCGCCTTGGACGGTGAGGCCGATCGCCCCGGCCAACGAATAGGCGCCGCCATTGATGGAAACATCGAAACCATTGTTGAGGGTCGCATTGGTCACATAGTAAGGCGCTGCCCGAGCCGGGTTGATGGCGGCAAAGGTCGCAAGAAGCGACGATATCACGGCAAGTTTCTTCATCATACACCTCGCTGCAAGAGGGTTGAGAAGATAGTTAATGCATACCTTCCCAGCCTCCCGTCAGAAAGGCCGGGAAATGCAGCGCAAGCTTCATGCCAATTTGGTTTTGTTATTCAAATACTTATACAATCTTATGACGTAATTACATCATTTATGCGTTAAGTATATTGTAGTGACACCGAATTTTTACTTATTTTTATGATGAATGCTGCTTGATAGTGGTTCTGGATTTCGGGGAGGGCAGCGGCGACCAGTTTCGAGGTTATCCGCTCGTCCAACACGAAACACGATCCCGGATCAAGTCTCACGGGCGTCAAGATCGGCTCTGACATAGCTGATACAGGGTGTGCGCCGCCACCGCCTCTAAAGCCCCATTGGCGGTTGCGCTTCTCACGTCATGAGCATCCGT
Organism: uncultured Novosphingobium sp.; assembly: GCA_964245645.1. Lineage (GTDB taxonomy): Bacteria > Pseudomonadota > Alphaproteobacteria > Sphingomonadales > Sphingomonadaceae > Novosphingobium. Next base: position 2,230 of record CAXTOI010000452.1, read on the forward strand.
TGGTTTGAATGGTGGTCATGATCAGTCTCGCTTCACGAGCCACCTCCCAGGGGATTTAAGCCAAAAGTTGCGGATCGTTAACTCTCATTCGATGGCTAACTTTAACGCTGAACGGCCATGGTTAAAGCCAGCCGCACTGCTGCGCAATTCGAGGAACTGACCAATGTACGCGGCGATCGGCATCGTCATCCTGTTCGTCATGGTGTTCGGCGGCTTTGCCTTCACCGGCGGCCAGCTCGGCCCCGTCATGGAGGCCATTCCGCATGAATTGCTGATCATCCTGGGTGCCGCTGCCGGCGCGCTGGTCACGGGCAACTCGCTGCATGGCATCAAGGCTTTCGGCGGCTCGTTCGGCAAAATCTTCAAGGGGCCCAAACATAACAAGCAGGACCATATCGACGCGATTGCGCTGTCCACGCGGCTGATGAAGATGCTGCGCAGCGAGGGGCCGGTAGCGATGGAAAGCCATGTATCCGATCCGAAATCCTCGACGATCTTCGCCGAATATCCGCGACTGCTGGCCAATCGCGCGCTGACGGCGCTGATCTGCGACGCGCTGACGCTGATCGTGGTCTCGTCGGGGACGTTGGAGGTTCATGCTGTCGAAGATGTGATGGACAATGCCATGAAGAGCCATTTCCACGAGATGCACGAGCCGCAGCACGCCTTGTCGAACCTGGCCGACGCGCTGCCGGCACTGGGTATCGTCGCCGCGGTGCTCGGCGTCGTAAAAACCATGGGCTCGATCGACAAGCCGCCGGCGATCCTGGGCGGGATGATCGGCTCGGCGCTGGTCGGCACCTTCATGGGCGTGTTGCTGGCCTATGGCATGGTCTCGCCGATGGCCGGGCGGCTCAAGCAGGTGATCGAGGCCGACGAGCAGATCTTCCAGGCAGTGAAGCAGGTGATCATCGCCAGCCTGCATGGCTGGCCGCAGCCGCTGGTAGTGGAAAGCGCGCGTTCCGGGCTGGGGCATGATTTCCGCCCCGGCCTGTCCGAACTGCTCGACGCGCTGCGCGGACGCTAAAGTGACCCGATCAGAGAACGTCGAGCCAAAGCTCCTCCCCCGCGAGGGGGAGACTGGATGGGGGCGTGCGACGCCCGCTTCGACGCGGGGTAAACG
>CAXTOI010000453.1:0-3349 GCA_964245645.1 uncultured Novosphingobium sp.
TTCGCGCTGCAGCATTATCTTTATCGCAGCCAGAGCGAGTATCTTACTCACACCCTGGCGCAGGGCCATGAAGCCGATTATCTGCGCGTGCCGGCGCCGCCCGCGTTGCAGGACGATCTTTCGGTGTTCGCCCGGAATTTTCGCGCAGTTGCTGCGCGCGCCAGGGCTGCCGGCGTGCCGCTGGTCGTGACCCTGCTGCCGACCCGCGAACAGGCGATCATGTTGTCCAATCGGGCATGGGACAAGGGTTACGATCCGAACCAGTTGGGCCGGCTGGTGCGCCCGATCGTCGAAGCCGAGGGTGCGCGCTTCGTCGACATGACCCCGGGGATCGCTTCGCTGCCCGATGCCGGCAACGGCTACCTGCCGGTCGATGGGCATCCGGATGCGGAAGGCCAGCGGATGTTCGCTACGCTCCTCGGCCACGCCCTTGTACGATCCGGGGCGCTGACCGCCGCACGGACCGGGATGCGATGAGCAGGCCTGGCGCCGCCGTCACCTTGACAGGTGCTGCGGCCCAGCGTTCGGCGTCGGCCGCATGGTTGCGCGCCCTGGCTTACCGGATCGTCCCGCTGCTGCTGATCGCCGGTGTGACCTTGGCGGCTTTGGCGGCGGGTGGCGTGGTGCTGGCGCACAAGCTGTTCCTGGCGCCGACGGGCATCGACAAATGCCTGATCATGAACGATCCCCGCACTGGCCCTCGCGGTTTGCCCGGGAGCTATTGCCGGGGCAATGCCGCCGAGACGCGGCCGGTCGACTATCGCTTCAATGAATGCGGTTTTCGCACGCCGCATTCATGCCGCCCCGCCGCGCCGGGGATCTTCCGCATCGTGATGATCGGCTCGTCATTCAACTTCGGCCTTTACGTGCAGCAAAGCGAAAGCTTCGCCGTGTTGCTGGAATCGATGCTGTCGATCCGGCTGCAACGGCCGGTCGATGTCGTCAATGAATCGATCTTCAAGGCCTTCGACGGTGCCTGGGCACAGCGAAGTGAATTGATCATGCAGCCGCGTCCGCAAATGATCCTGTGGCCGCTGACGCCGCACGACATGGTGCCCTGCGATGGCCCTCCGCCGCCTGCCGGCGAGCCGAAGATGCCGGCAGCGGAACTGAACTTCGGTTCGCCCACGGCGCTCTGGGCAACCGTGATCAACAAGTTATCCAAGTCTACCGAAGGCGTGATGCTGCAGCATTACCTGTTTCGCAGCGAAAGCCAGTATCTCGATCACGCGCTGATGGAGCATAGCGAAGTCGAATATCTGCGGGTTCCGGCGTCGGCCTTCGAGCGCGCCTGCATCGCGCAGTTCGCAGCCGATTTTCACCAGGTCGCAGCGAATGCCAGGGCAGCCAAGGTGCCGCTCGTGGTGACCCTGCTGCCGGCCCACGAGCAGGCGATCATGCTGGCCAATGACAGCTGGGGCCAAGGCTATGATCCCAACCAGCTGGGCCGCCAGGTGCGCCGCATCGTCGAAGCGGAGGGGGTGCGCTATGTCGATATCATGCCCGAGCTGCGGTCGGTGCCGAACGCCGGGGCGGGCTATCTGCCGGTGGATGGACATCCCAACCGCGAGGGCAATCGGATGTTTGCCGAACTGGTGGGGACCGCATTGATGAGGACGGGGACAGTTCCAGCCATGAAGGGCAGCTAATATGACCGGACTCGACGGCGGCTCCGCCAGTTTTATCGCCTTTGGCCTGTTGGTCGTGCTGCTGGTGAATTGCAGCCGTGCGCCGGCATGGCGGTTCGCCGTGCTGATCTCGGCGAGCCTGGCGTTCATTCTGCTGATCCAGCCGCATGTCGTCGCGCTGCTGCCGCTCGCCGGGTTCCTGGCGGCGGGATATCTTGGCGTGATGGCCGTGCGCAGCGGGATGCACCGTGCGGTGGTAGTCGGCGTGATCGCGCTGGTGGCGATCTATGCCTGGCTGAAACAATACAGTTTCCTGCCGTCGCACAGTTTCCTGGCCTTCGGCTATTTTACGCTCGGCCTGTCGTACATCTTCTTTCGAGTGCTGCATCTGGTGATCGACGCGGGAGCGCCTGGGCCGGCGCGTGATATCCGGGTCGCGCATTATCTGGCCTATACGCTGAATTTCACCACGCTCGTTTCGGGGCCGATCCAGCGCTACGAGGACTTCGCGCCCCAGATCGACCAGCCCGGCGTCCGGCCCGATCTGGATACGATCGGCGTGCAGATCGAACGCCTGATCGTCGGCTTCTTCAAGGTCAATGTGCTGGGGCTGCTGTTCAACATGGTCCAGGTCGATGCGCTGGCCGAACTGGCGCGGCAGGGCGATGCCGCGACCAAATTCTGGGCCGCGTTCCGCCTGGTCGGCTGCTACCCGTTTTTCCTCTACTGCAATTTTTCGGGCTATATCGACATCGTCATCGCGCTGGCGCGGCTGATGGGAATCAATCTGCCGGAAAATTTCAACCGGCCGTTTTCAGCAACATCGTTCATCGATTTCTGGAACCGCTGGCATATCACGCTGTCCACCTGGCTCAAGATCTACGTTTATAACCCGCTGCTGATTACGCTGATGCGACGGTTTCCCAGCCCCTCGCTGGAGCAGACGTTCGGTATCCTGTGCTTTTTCGTAACCTTCTTCCTGATCGGCATCTGGCATGGGCGCACGTCGGAATATGTGTTCTTCGGCGTGCTTCAAGGCGGCGGCGTGGCGCTCAACAAATTATGGCAAGTTATGCTGACGCGGCGGCTGGGGCGCAAGCCATATCGCGCGCTCGCGGCAAGGCCGCTCTATGCGATGGTCGCGCGGGGGCTGACCTTCACCTGGTTTGCGCTGTCGCTGATCTGGTTCTGGGCAAGCTGGGCGCAGGTGCGCATCGCCTTTGCCGGCGCCGGGCTGGCGGAATGGCTGGCAGCTTTGCTGGCACTGTGGGTGACCGCGACCATCGTGCTGGCAATGTGGGAACGCGCGCGCGCGCAATTGCTGGCGATCACAGCGCGCGGCGCCCCGGTGCTGGCGCATCCCTATGCGCGCACCGCCTTCGTCACCGTGCTGGCGACGCTGGCCTTCCTGATGGTCGCGGTCTTGACGCAACCCGCGCCGGGGATCGTCTATCGGGCTTTTTGAACCGGTGGCGAAGCGGGACGCTAATCGAGACGGCGGCGATTGGCAGTCGCATGTAGCGAAATGCGAGGCTGATGGTGGACAGGGGTGGATTCGAACCACCGTACGCTCTCGCGGGCAGATTTACAGTCTGCTGCCATTAACCACTCGGCCACCTGTCCACATCAACCTATCGGCAGCAAGGTTGCCCCTGCTGAATCGGCCTCCCTGGGGAGGCCGCCGACCGAGAGGCGGCCCAATGCCCGCGCCGTGCTTGCCT
>CAXTOI010000454.1:0-1259 GCA_964245645.1 uncultured Novosphingobium sp.
CGGCTGCCCCGCCCTGCCCCGGCGACCAGCGCCAGCAGGCCGGCGACGCCGATCAGCGTGGCGGGCCACCATGCCAGCGGTTGAAAGCCGCAGGCGGCAAAGGCGCCGAGCAGCCATGCGCAGCTGCGCGGGTGCGCCGCGAGCCAGTTGCGGCCCGCACGATAGGAACGCGCGAACCTGGTTTTGCCGGCGAAATCTCGAACCATAGGGGCCGGCATGGCGTCAATCCGGTTCAGATCAGCGGCTGGCCCGTTCAGATCAGGGACTGGATCGGCTCACCGGCATCATCGACCGCAGGCTTGCGCTTGGCGCGGGGACGGCGGGCGGGCTTTTCAGCGACGGGCTCCTCCACTACGGGCGCAGGCGCTGCGGCCGCTGCCGGTATGACTTCGGGCTCATCGCGCGGCACCGTGAACGAGGGCGGCAGCGTCTGCGGATCGATCCCGGCGGAGAAGGCGCGGGCAGCGCGTTCGGTTTCCTGCGTCTCGCCCACAGCTGCCGTTTCGGGACGATCTTCGCGGCGCGGACGGCGATCTTCACGACGCGGGCGCAAACCACGGCCACTGCGGTTTTCGCGCAGGAACGGATTTTCGGGCGGCTCGTATGCGGTGATGGTTTCTGTGGGAACTTCGCCGGCCGCCGGCGCCGGATCGGCCGGGGCCGCTTGCTCGAAAATTGCCCGCCGATCGGCATTCACCGCGGGCTGGCTGTCGTTGTTGCGGAAATTGGGGCGCGCGCCTTGCTGTTCGTGAGCGGGACGTTCTTCGCGGCGGCGCACATCCTGCTGCGGCTGCGGGTGGTCCTGGCGTTCCGGCGTTCTTTCAGGGCGTTCGGCGCGCTCCGGGCGATCCTCGCGCTCGCGGCGGGTGTAGACCGGCGGCTGGTCGAAGGAGGCGAATTCGCTCTCGACGCTGAAGTCGGCGGAGTCGTCGCTCTCATCGCGGTCCCCGTCGCCATCCTGCCAGCGATCGTCGCGGCGCAGGCGCTGTTCTTCCTGCCGCACCCGCGTATCGGCTATCACGCGGAAGTAATGATCGGCAAATTGCAGGTAATATTCCGCATTGACGCGATCGCCATTCAAATGGGCGTCGTTCGCCAGCTTGCGATATTTTTCGAGCATCTGCGGCGCGTTGCCACGCGCGCGGCTGTCGATCCGGTTGACTTGCTGACCGCCATTGGCGCCTTGCGGACGGTTGTTATTACCCCGCCCGCGCCTGCGGTTATTGCCACCACGATTGTTATTCAAGGGAGTATATTCC
>CAXTOI010000454.1:1269-3349 GCA_964245645.1 uncultured Novosphingobium sp.
TGTAGATCCGGTTGAATTGTTGACCACCGTTGGCGCTTTGCGGACGGCCATTATTGTTGCTGCGCCCGCGCCTGCGGTTATTGCCACCACGATTGTTATTCAAGGGAGTATATTCCTTAGCCCCGGCCTGCCCCCGGCTTCCCCGGAAAGCGAACTGCCCATTGTCGTGCTGCGGCCCATCGACGGGCCGAAATCCCGGCACTTGCAGCGGAACATGGCTTCAGTCCCATGTCCGATTCCATGCCCATGTACATCGAGGAAAGCACATGTTGGGATCATGTCAGCCGGACGGGAAATATTCATCCATCGGCAGACCTGCATATTGCTTAGGCAGGCGACAGGCAATTGCCAAGCGAAAAATCTGCCGGGCTGCGAAAATCAGCATCCGCGGCAAAGTTGCAGCACGCGCGGCCGGCCGGCCAGATCGCAATGCAACTGCGCGGTCAAGCCTGCGGCGCGGGCGATGGCCGAGACCGCCGGAGCCTGGGTATGGCCGATCTCGACCAGCGCCGCGCCGCCGTCGCCGAGCAGATCGGGCAATTGCGGGATCAGCACACGATAGTCATCGAGGCCATCCGGGCCGGCAAACAGTGCGGCGGCCGGTTCGTGATCGCGCACATCGGGAGCCAGCTCTGCCGCGCCTTCGACATAAGGGGGATTGGCGAGGATCAGGTCGAACGGACCGCCCAGATCGCGCGCCCAGCACGGCACGCGCCAGTCGCCGGCGGCCATCCTGGCGCGGCCCGACAGGCCCAGCCGGCCGGCATTGTCGGCTGCCACGGCCAATGCAGCGAGGCTGCGATCGATGCCGGTGCCGCGCGCAGCGGGCAGATGCGCCAGCACCGCCAGCAGCAGCGCGCCCGAACCGGTGCCGCAATCGAGCACTGCCCGCGCATCGGGGCGGGCGGTCAGCGCCGCGCTCACCAGCACCTCGCTGTCGCCGCGCGGGATCAGCACGTCGGGGGTGACGCGCAAAGTGATGCCGAAGAATTCCTGTTCGCCCAGGATGTAGGCGATCGGTTCATGCGCGGCGCGGCGCGCCACCAGAGCGGCGAATGCGGGCGGGGCGGGATGGCGCAGGTGGCGCAGCAACAGGTCCGAGCGCGAGATGCCCAGCGCGGCGGCCATCAGCAGCTCGGCATCGAGGCGGGCGGTTTCGCTGGTCGGGGTCAGCATCGTGGCGGCAGCGCGGATCGCCTCGGCCACGGTTTCGGTTTCAGTCATTCATGGCGGCCAGGCGCTTGGCCTGATCCTCGGCGATCAGCGCGTCGATCAGTTCGGCCAAGCCGGGTCCTTCAAGGATCTCGGGCAAGCGGTGCAGCGTCAGATTGACGCGATGATCGGTGACGCGGCCTTGCGGGAAATTATAAGTGCGGATGCGTTCGGAACGATCGCCCGAACCAACCATCGCCTTGCGCGCTTCGGCCTCCTCGCCCTGAGCCTCGGCGCGCCGCAGATCATAGATGCGGGTGCGCAGGACCTGTAGCGCCTTGGCCTTGTTCTTGTGCTGGCTGCGCTGGTCCTGCTGGATGACCACCAGCCCGGTGGGCAGATGCGTCAGCCGCACCGCCGAATCGGTGGTGTTGACGTGCTGGCCACCCGCGCCGGAGGCGCGATAGATGTCGATCTTGATGTCGGCATCGTTGATCTCGACATCGACTTCGTCGGCTTCGGGCAGCACTGCGACAGTGGCGGCGGAGGTGTGGATGCGCCCGCCGCTCTCGGTGACCGGCACGCGCTGCACGCGGTGGACGCCGCTTTCGTACTTCAGTTTGGCGAACACGCCGTTGCCGGCGATGTGTGCGACGACTTCCTTGAAGCCGCCGATATCGCTGGCGCTGACGCTGACCAGTTCCAGCCGCCAGCCCTGCTGCGCGGCATAGCCTTCGTACATGCGATAGAGATCGGCGGCGAACAGCGCGGCTTCATCGCCGCCGGTGCCGGCGCGGATTTCGAGCATCGCCGGGCGCGCATCGGCGGAATCGCGCGGGAGCATGGTTATGGCGAGCGCGTGTTCGGCGGCGGGCAGTTCGTTTTTCAGGCGCGCGGATTCTTCCTCGGCCATGGCGCGCAATTCGGC
>CAXTOI010000455.1:0-3342 GCA_964245645.1 uncultured Novosphingobium sp.
TGCGGGTGTAGCTCAGTTGGTTAGAGCGCCGGCCTGTCACGCCGGAGGTCGCGGGTTCGAGCCCCGTCACTCGCGCCACCTTGGGGAATTTCTTTCGTCCCCCGATGGTTAGCGGCGCCGATCGAGAGCGATAGCTTTATCGGCGCTACCTGAAGCGACCGGTTTCCATCCAGATCATGAAGCGGCGCAGCGGCAGCAGCCAGACCACGCCAAGCACCAGATAGACCGGAACTTGCGCCAGGACCGGCCAATGCGAGAGCAGCGGCGCGAGCAGCCGGGCGACAATCCCGCCGTAGACCAGCAACGCCGTCACCAGCGCCAGCACGCCGACCGGAATGCGCCACGTCGGTTGCTCGCGCATCAGGCCAATGCTCCGTAAATCCGGGTGGGGGTGATGATCGCCCGCAAGCTGCGGTCATGCGGTTCCAGCGGCAGATTGTCGAGCAGTTGGCAATCCCAGCCCAGCCCGAGCGCCAGGGCGTCGGGATGCGCAGCCAGCCAGCGATCGTAATGGCCGCCGCCCTGGCCGAGCCGATGGCCCTCGGCAGTGAAGCCCAGCAGGGGGATGAAGGCGATGTCGGGCACCAGTTCGGGCGCGTCGCCGCTTGGTTGCAGCGCACCCCATGGGCTGGGCCCAAGGGCATCGTCGTCGTAAGGATCGTGCCATTGCCGAAACCGCATCGCGGCGCCGCGTTCGGCAAACCAGGGCAGTGCAACGGCTTGGCCGTGCTCATGAAAATATTTTGCATAAGCGCGCGTCGGCGCCTCATGCGGCGATGCGTGGTACAGGCCAACCGTTGCTGCCCCTTCGACCAGCCGCGCCACCGACCCCGGCGGACGCAGCAGGATCAGCGCACGCACGGCCTCGGGCAGCTCATCGACATAGGTGCGCCGCGCTGCCCTGAGTTCAGCACGGAGCTTGTGTTTTTCGTTCACGCGCGTTCCCATTATCTGATTCAGCGGTCGGCCGGCGCCCTGCAGAAGCACTTCGCTGGCTCCAGCAACCAACTGAAAAAAGCAGCCTCCGACAGGCTCGGTACCGACGAAGGCGGGGCATTATTCCGACCGCTAACCGCCATCCGCAGCATCGCGCCGGCTTGCAAAGGTGACGGGTCCACCATGGGCCGTGTGCCGGGAAATCCACTGACGCCTCGACGTCAGGTGGGGACCATGTGTGCCGGACCAGGGTCCGACCAGGGACAGCCCCCTTTGGATTGCTTATAGCCTCAGGGATTTTCTAGCGGCTCGCACCGGGCAGAACCCGTCTCACCCTATCTAGGCGCGAGACCGTGCAATCTCAAGGACTACGAGGGTTTATCCCGCAGCGCCTATGCGGCGATGCCCAGCACGTCGACCAGCGCTTCAAGCCGCTCCGCCACCGCTGCCAGGCGTTCGGGCGACGCATCACCAAGCGACAGCGCGGCGGCTGCCGACAGGGGAGCCGGCGTCGCCAGCGGTATTGCACCTGCAGATTTGCGCAACTCATGCAGCTCATCCGCCAGCAGCAACGCTGCGAACAACAGGGACCGGCTGTCGTTCTGGCTCGCACTTTCGGGTAGCGATCCCAGCTTGCCGTCGATCATCCGGCCCAGTTCGCCGATATGAGCTTCCTCACCCCTGGCACAGGCCATCGAATATTCACGACCACCGATAGTCAGGACAACATTGCTCATGTGTGAGGCTCCGCACCGTGTCGCGCTATCAAGGCGTCGATCTGGGACAATGACATACCAACCGCTTCGCGTAGCCGCACATTGCTCGCCTGAATCTGCGTCAAACCCGGTGTCGGCTGCTGGGCAGCGGCTTCCAGACGTTCCAATGCGGCCTCAATTCGTTGCAATGTCATGCAAACCCCCAAAAGGTCATGATGAACGATACCGCGTAATGACGTGCAATGCAAAGGATTGCGTTAAGATTTCGCCTGATTTTGCAAGACCGGTTCTCTGGCAGTTCCAGGGGGACATCCGGCGTAAACGGGCCCGAACTTGACGGAAGGGGGGGCATCCGCAAAAGGGCGCCTTCGATCGCCGCTTGATCCTGGCGAATCGCCGGAGCGTTGTTGATGAATCGAGCCGCCGCCACGTTGCGACCCATGGCCGACGCCATTCGCGTGATCGCTTCGTGCTGTCTGCCGGTCATGGCTCGATGCTGCTTTTTGGCATTGACCGATTCGGCGCTTCGGCTGCGACAGCGCAGTTTTTACGCATCTTTCGGCATCACCACCGCGGTCATCGCGCCCAAAATCGCAGCCAGGCCAGGCGCACCCGCTCTGGTATCCGTATTTCAATAACAGCATCGAGGAGGAATTTTGCATGGCAACGAAAGTGGCAATCAACGGCTTTGGGCGGATCGGCCGCAATGTGGCGCGCGCCATCCTGGAGCGTCCCGATTGCGGTCTCGAACTGGTGTCGATCAACGATCTCGCCGACGCCACCGCCAATGCCCAGCTGTTCAAGCGCGATAGCGTGCATGGCACGTTCCCGGGTACGGTGACCGTCGATGGCACCGACATCATCGTCAACGGCGTGCGTATCCAGGTGACGGCGGAGCGTGATCCGGCCAATCTGCCGCATGCCGCGGGCGGCATCGACGTGGCGCTGGAATGCACCGGCTTCTTCACCGATCGGGCCAGCGCCGGCAAACATCTGACTGCCGGCGCCAAGCGCGTGCTGATCTCGGCGCCGGCCAAGGGCGTCGACATCACCGTGGTGTTCGGCGTCAATGACGACAGACTGACCGCCGAGCACACGATCATTTCCAACGCCTCGTGCACCACCAATTGCCTGGCGCCCTTTGCCAAGGTGCTGAACGATGCCATCGGCATCGAGCGCGGCTTGATGACCACGATCCACAGCTATACCAACGACCAGAAGATCCTCGACCAGATCCACAGCGATCCCCGCCGCGCCCGTGCGGCCGCGATGTCGATGATCCCCACGACCACCGGTGCGGCCCGCGCCGTCGGCGAAGTGCTGCCCGAATTGAAGGGCCGCCTCGACGGCTCGGCGATCCGCGTGCCGACTCCCAACGTCTCGGTGGTCGATCTCACCTTCACGCCCAAACGCGACACCACCGTCGCTGAAGTCAACTCGCTGCTCAAGGCTGCGGCGGAAGGCCCGATGAAGGGCGTGCTGGCCTACACCGACGAACCGCTGGTCTCGATCGACTTCAACCACGATTCGCATTCGTCGACGATCGATAGCCTGGAAACGACGGTGCTGGAGGGCAAGCTGGTTCGGGTGTTGTCGTGGTACGACAATGAATGGGGTTTTTCGAACCGCATGGTCGATACGGCAGGCGCGATCGGGAAGCTGATCTGATTTCGCTTAGGATGGGCATATC
>CAXTOI010000456.1:0-3325 GCA_964245645.1 uncultured Novosphingobium sp.
CTCCGGGATCATCGAGATCGAAGGCTTCGCCATGTACGGCACGCTGATCGTGGTAGCTTATGCCTTATGGGGTTCGGCGCCGCTCAAGCGGGTGTGGTTTCCGCTGGTCTATATGCTGTTTGTTTTTCCGCCGCCGGAAACGGTTTTCGCCATGGTCACCCAGCCGTTGAAGATCGCCGTATCGCAGACCGCGGTCAAACTGCTCGGCCTGTTGGGATATCCCATCGCCGGGTCCGGGGTCCTGATCATGATCGGGCAATACCAGATGCTGGTCGCGGCCGCTTGCGCCGGGCTCAATTCACTGCTCAGCCTGACGGCGCTGGGCTTGTTCTACACCTATCTGCGACACAAGTCGGAACTTGCCTATATGGTGGTGCTGGTGTGTTTCATCCTGCCGGTGGCGGTGCTGGCCAATCTGGTGCGGGTGTTGCTGCTGTTGTTGATCACCTATCATTTCGGTGAAGCGGCGGGACAGGGGTTTTGGCATGAGCTCGCCGGGCTGACGATGTTCACTGTGGCATTGTTGACCATCTTTGTTGTGGATTGGCTGGCAGCGCCGCTGCGCAACCGGCTTGCCCGGAAGCCCGCCCCGATCGAGATCGCGGCATGAGCGAGCTGGTGGACACCAATATCCGGCCAGTGCTGCTGGAGAAGCCGTCCGGACTGAAGCTGATCGGGTCGCGCCGGCAATTCCTCCTTGGGGCCAGTTGCCTGGCTGCGGCGGCAATCACCTTTATTCGCAAGCCGCGCCTCGACGATTCCTTCCTCGGCGCAATCAAGCTGGACAATATAGTTCCGACCCATTTTGCGGGCTGGAACTTCGTGACCGCGAGCGGCCTCGTTTTGCCGCCGCAGGATCAGCTGGAGAGCAAGATCTATCATCAGTTGCTGACCCGGGTCTATAATCGTGCCGATGGCCAGTCGATCATGCTGCTGATCGCTTATGGCGGATCGCAAGACGGCGTGGTCCAGATCCACCGCCCTGAAATCTGCTACCCCGCCAGCGGCTACACCCTGACCACGGTGCAGGATCATATCGCCATGCTCGCGCCGAACGTGCCTATCCCGTCTCGCTTTATCGTTGCCGACAGCCCGTCGCGCAAGGAGCAGCTGATCTACTGGACCCGGCTGGGCACTGACTTCCCCCGGCGCTGGTCGGAACAGCGGCTGTCGGTCTTCGAACAGAATATGGAGGGCATAATTCCCGATGGAGTGCTGGTGCGGATTTCCTCGGATAATCCGGATGCCTCGCCGGCAATCCTCGACCGCTTTGCCGCCGATCTTTTCGGCGCGTCGAACAGCTTGTTGAAGCGCTTGCTGACCGGCCAGCATTGATGACGGGCAGCAAGCCTGAAGCCGGATTGCCGTAGCGATAATTGATATTTGGGGACGGCGCCTGCGCTTTCGGGACAGTGGCCGGTTTGGACAGTGAGGAGACAATCATGCGGAACAAGACGATAATGATGACCAGCGCCGCCGCGCTGCTGGTCGTGATGAGCGGATGCAGCAAGAAGCCGGGCGGCCAGGTCGTTGCGGTAGTCAATGGGGACGAAATCACCTCGCAGGAACTCAATGCCGAGCTTGCGAATGCGCATGTTCCGCCGGGCGTTGATCAGAAGAAGGTCATGCCGGTGCTGTTGCAGCGGATTGTCGATCGCACGCTGGTCACGCAACTCGCCAGGAACGACGGCCTCGACAAGACGCCGACCTACCTGGCGCAATCGCGCATCCTGTCGGAAAATCTGCTGGCCAATGAATATGCCGGCAAGATCGCCAAGACCATCGCCCTGCCCGATGCCGCAGCCGTCGATGCGTTCATCGCCAACACCCCGAGCGTCTTCGGCCAGCGCAAACGCTATACGCTCGATCAGATCGTCTTCGCTCAGCCAAGCGACTCGGCCTTCCTCCAGAAGCTGGCCCCAGCGCATTCGCTCGATGCGATCGCGGCGATATTGACCGCTTCGCAGGTGCAGTTCGTTCGTGGCGTGGGCAAGCTCGACACAGGCGCGATTCCGCCCGAGGTTGCCGCCAAGATCGGCACGTTGCCGGCGGGCGAGCCGTTTCTCCTGCCCGATAATGGCCGGATCGTTGCGAGCGTGATCCAGTCGTCCGAGCCTGTGCCGGTAACCCCCGAGCAAGCCAAGCCGATTGCGGTGAATGCCCTGCGCCAAAAGGCGTTGCAGGACGCCGTTGGCAAAAAGCTAGAGGCGGCCCGGTCCAGCGCCAATATTTCCTATGAGGACGGCTTCGCCCCGCCACCCAAGCCGGCGGCTGCACCTGCGCAGTGATCGCTTGCGCTGCCGACTCTAGAGCCTACGGCCTTTGGAGATATGCTGTGCGGTGGTGGAGACGAATGACGGGCAAATTGGCGCCGATGCTGGCCTGGGCGATGGTTTGCTCACCGGTGGCGGCATTCGCGCAGACGCCTGCGTCTTGCACGGCAGTAGCGGCTCCCGGCGGGGCTTTTGCGGCCTGGGCTGCGCCGGTCGATGGCGCGGCGGTTGGCCACACGTCACAGCTTGCGCCATCCGACATCACGATCGGCCAAGCGCTGCATCTGGCGCTGCTGCCGCAAGGCGAAGTCGCGTTTGCGCTGCAACCCGGCAAGCCTGGCGCTGTCGGCAGCTATGCCGGTTTGCTCAAGCTGACCATCAGCGAGCCGGGAACTTACCGCATCGCATTGGGCACCGGCGCATGGATCGATGTCGTCGATAACGCCCGATTCGTGGCGTCGGCGGCGCATGTGCATGGGCCGGCTTGCTCGGGGATACGCAAGATCGTCGATTTCCCGCTTCACACCGGTGCGTATACCGTGCAGATTTCGAGCAACGCCGAGCCGCAGACTACCGTGCTGGTGGTGCGCGCACCGTGACCGGCGCAGATCCGGATTCGCCCGATGCCAAGATCACCGGCCGGATCGAACAGCTGGGAGATTGGCGCGGTGCAACCCTGGCTCAAGTCCGCCAACTCATCCGCGACGCCGATCCGGGCATCATGGAAGAATGGAAATGGGAGAAGCCGACATCGGGCGGCGTGCCGGTGTGGTCGCACGACGGCATCATCTGTACCGGTGAAGTCTACAAGCAGGTTGTTAAACTGACCTTCGCGCGCGGGGCTGCGTTGGCCGATCCGGGCAAGCTGTTCAATTCCAGCCTCGAAGGGAACGTGCGGCGGGCGATCGATCTGCGCGATGGCGTGGCGATCGATGAAGAGGCGTTTCGGCAACTGATTATCGATGCCGTTGCCTTTAACCGGGCGGTGGTGGCAAAGCGGAAGAAGGCTTAGAGTCTGTCCGTTTTAGATCGAGGCGGTAAAACTCCTCCCC
>CAXTOI010000457.1:0-3322 GCA_964245645.1 uncultured Novosphingobium sp.
ACAAAGGCCCGTATATCGTGTTCTTCGACTGGGATAAGTCGAACATCACCCCCGAAGCCGCGACCATTCTGGACAGCGCGGTTCAGGCTTACGGCAACTGCGGTACGGTGCCGATCATGCTGGCTGGCTACACCGATCTTTCGGGTACGCAGAAGTACAATCTGGGTCTGTCGGCTCGCCGCAACGCGTCGGTTACCGACTATCTCACCGCGCATGGAGTCGCCGCTTCGACGATTTCCAGCCAGGCCTTCGGCAAGCTCAACCCGCGTGTGCCGACCGCCAACGGCGTGCGCGAATTGCAGAACCGTCGCGTGGAAATCACCTACGGACCGGGTTCGGGCAGCTAAGCTCGAAACCATCGACTTGGATTGGGGGCCGGAGCGATCCGGCCCCCTTTTTCTTTGCTGGGAAGGCTAGAGCGTGATGCGAAAAAGTGCGAACCGGTTTTCAGCTGAAATCACGCGAGAACAGGTACCCTAAAGCATTAGGCGATCCGTTCTTATGGCATAATGCCTGGTGGCGCGGCGGATCTTGGCGCGCATTTGCAGGTCTGTGGGTTATGGCAGAAGAGAAAAACACTACCCCGGCGCTCCTCTTTAGAAACGTGCTACGCGAGCATCACTGCCCGCTGGAACCAATGGGGGTGATCGAGGCACCTTGGGCCAAACTCTGAAACGGGCTCTGCGGCCCCATAGAATGCCCCGCTTGCATGAAGCCGTTTCCATCCACCTTTTTTCTCTCCAGGAGGGGGTCGCCAGGTGGTGGCTGCACGGACCCGCCACGGTATCGGCGCCGGAAATGGGCATAAAAAAAGGGCGGATCGCTCCGCCCCTCTCTCAACCTGCCGAAGAACTCAGCTCGCCTTGGGCGCATTCGGAGCCTTGGCAAAATTGACATATTGCTCATTACCGACGAAGCCGAACTTCGTCACGCCCGAGCCCTTGATGACATTGAGCACATGCGCGGACAGATCATACGGCGCTTGCGGGTCGGGTTGGAACTGCAGCTCCGGCTCGACCGCCAGCGTCAGCGTTTGCGCCAGCAGCGATCGCAGCTGCCCCGGCTGCACCTCGGTGCCGTTCCACAGGATCTTGGCGTCCGCACTCAGCACAACTTTATTCTTGTCGGGCTTGATCAGCGTTTGCGGCGGGGGGTTCGCCGCCGAAGGCAAGTCGATATTAACCGCGTGGGTCCCGACCGGAATGGTGATGATGAACATGATGAGCAGCACGAGCATGACGTCGATCAGCGGCGTCGTGTTCATCTCCATCATCGGCGAGCCATCGTCCTTGCCGCCTGACATTGCCATGAAGAATACTCCTAATTAAATGGAATCAGCCGTTCGGATCGACAGGGTTCGAAATGAAGCCGACGGTGGGATAGCCCGAGAGCTGCACGTTGTAGATCGCTCCGGCGACGCAGCGCCAGGGTGCATTGACGTCCGCGCGGATATGCACCTGCGGGATCTTGTCGGGCGAGTCCTTGAGCGCCTCCGCACCACCGGCGCGCTTGACGATCGCATCCAGCCGCTTGAACGCCATGTCGCGCAGTTCGTCCGATGTGACCGGGGTGATATTGTTGAAGTAAATCCGGCAATCGCCGCTGCGTGACGTACCCTCGTATCCGGCGTCGCCGGGGCTGCGGCCGGCGGCGTCGGTCGTCGCCACCGCGAGCAGGAGGTTCTCCACCTTGTCCTTCGATTCCGAAGAGACCATGATCGGAATTTTAAGCTTTTGAATTTGCTGGATGGCGACCGGGATCGCGATCAGGAAGATGATCAGCAACACCAGCATCACGTCCACCAGCGGCGTGGTATTGATATCCGACATCGGCCGTTCTTGAACGCCGCCGCCTACCGACATTGCCATTTATCTCATCCTATTCTTGTCTCTGCCCAACACGGGCCTGTAGCTGCCCCCGGGAAGCGGGTGGGGCTGGCCGTCGCATGCTGCAGCCAGCCCCGATATTCCATCCGGCCGCCGCGATCAGGCGGCCGGCTCATCGATTACAGCTTGGAGGTGGTCACCGGCTTGGCAGCAGGCGCCGGCACGGGTTTGGCCGTCGCGATGGCAGCGTGCTGCGGACGGATCACGCCCTTCGAATTGATGTTCGCCAGCACGTCGGTCGAGAAGGCGGACAGATATTCGGCGATCCGCTTGTTGCGGCTTTGCAGGTAGTTGTAGGCAAGCACCGCAGGCACCGCGACGAGCAGCCCGAGCGCGGTCATGATCAGTGCTTCACCGACAGGACCCGCAACCTTGTCGATCGAAGCCGACCCGGCGATGCCGATGGCGATCAGCGCGCGATAAATGCCGACCACGGTGCCGAACAGACCGATGAACGGTGCAGTCGCACCCACGGTCGCCAGGAACGGCAGACCCTGAGCCAGACGGGCGTTGATGAAGCTTTCCGAGCGGGCCAGCGATCCATGCAGCCAGTCATGCGCTTCCATCGAATCGGTCATCTTGCTGTGCTGGTCCTCGGCGGAGAGGCCGTCGTCGACGATCTGGCGCCAGGCGCTGTTCTTCTCCAGCTTCGTGGCGCCGTCGCGCAGCGAGGGTGCGCGCCAGAAGTTGGTCGGCAGATCGCGCGCCTGCTTCATGATCTTCGCCTGATCCGACCATTTGGTGAACAGGATAAAGAACGAGCCGAACGACATGATCGCCAGGATCACCGCCGTGGCGATTGCGATGTAGTTAGGATTCCCGCCCGGATCCATCATTTCCATGAAGCCGAATTTGTTTTCAGGGGCGGCGTTGGTGGCGGCGGCGCCGGCGGCAAGGAGTTCAAAAAGCATGCGATAGTCCTCTTCGAGCAATTGGGTCGTAGCGGGATAGGGCGGCGCACCGCGCCACCCCGAGATTATTCCTTTGGCACCACCCACCGGATGGCCTGCGTATTACTCCAGGTGGTCGGTTGCCCATTGGTATCCGTCGCCGGGCTGTATTTGGCCCGGCGCGAGAAGACCGAGCACGCAGTCTCGTCGAGATCGGGGCTGCCGCTCGACGATGCCACCTCACAGTCGGTAACACGACCATTGGTACCAACCGTGAAATGAATCCTGGTCGTGCCCTGCCGTTCCTCACGAAGGGCACGTGCCGGATAATCGTCGGTCGTGACCCAGTCGCCCGGGTTGCCCTTCGGCGACGCACCCTTGGCCGCAAACCGCGGCGGTGGCGGCGCCGGTGGTGCGGCCGGCGGTGCAATCAATATCGGCGGAGCCGGCGGCGGCGCAACGGTAACCGTCTGGATCTGCGGCGGGGTTACCGCCACATTGATCCTGACCGGCGGCGCCACCGGCGGCGGCGGTCAGGATCAATGT
>CAXTOI010000458.1:0-3317 GCA_964245645.1 uncultured Novosphingobium sp.
ACAGAAGGTCGCAGTGGAGCGCAACGGCGAAATTACGCCGCGCTCGACGCTTGCGCATGTGGTGCTCGCCGATGGCGACGTGCTGGAAATCGTCCACTTCGTCGGCGGGGGCGAATCGGGAGTTGCCGGATTGACCGAAGACAGCTGGAGCGTGGCCGGGCGGATGTTTCGGTCGCGGCTGATCGTCGGCACGGGCAAGTACAGGGATTTCGCACAGAACGCGGCGGCGGTGGCCGCATCGGGCGCGGAAATCGTGACCGTTGCGGTGCGGCGCGTGAATGTCACCGATCCCAAGGCACCGATGCTGACCGATTTCATCGACCCTGCCAGGGTCACATACCTGCCCAACACCGCTGGCTGTTTCACCGCCGAAGATGCAATCCGCACGCTGCGCCTGGCGCGCGAAGCAGGCGGCTGGGACTTGGTCAAGCTGGAGGTGCTGGGCGAGGCGCGCACGCTGTATCCCGATATGCGCGAGACGCTGAAGGCCACCGAGGCGCTGGCCCGCGAAGGCTTTCTGCCGATGGTTTATTGCGTCGATGATCCCATCGCCACGAAGCAACTGGAGGAAGCCGGCGCGGTCGCGGTGATGCCCTTGGGCGCGCCGATCGGCTCCGGGCTGGGCATCCAGAACCGCGTGACCATCCGCTTGATCGTCGAGGGCGCCAAGGTGCCGGTGCTGGTCGATGCCGGCGTCGGCACGGCGTCCGATGCAGCAGTAGCGATGGAACTGGGCGTGGACGGCGTGCTGATGAACACCGCCATTGCCGAGGCCAAGGACCCGGTCCGCATGGCGCGCGCGATGCGGCTGGCAGTAGAAGCGGGGCGCGAGGCTTATCTTTCAGGGCGGATGGGCACGCGCAAATACGCCGATCCGTCCAGCCCGCTGGCCGGTCTGATTTGACTATTGGTAACGCTTTAACGCGTTTCTAACCTAGTTCTGGTGTTCTTGCGGCATAGCTGCGAGGGACCCGAGAGACCATGGCCAATACCGATACGGCGTCGCTGGCCATCGCGGAATGGCGCGAGTTCGCCAGCTTCACCGCACATGAACAGCGCTATATCAAACGCAGTCTCGACGTTGGTCTGGTCCGGCAGGACGCGTGCAAGCGTTGGGCACGCGATGCGGCCGAAGCGGCGTCGATCCGCGAACAATATGGGGCATACCACAGCTTGCGCGAGTTGCGTTCCGCGGTCCCTCGCGAAAGCGACCTGGCCGCGCTCGAACCGTTCATGGGCAAGCTGATCTGCATCAGCGGCTTCGACATCGCGCAGGATCGGCTGGGCAGCTTCAGCGCCTATCGCTTTCTTTACGAGCGGCTGATCGGTGCGCAGATCCGGCCGTGGTTGCCCAGCGCCTTCTGTGCCGCCGCTGCCCTGCCGCAGATCCGGCCCGAACGCCGCAAAGCCCTGCTGCGCTCCATCAGCGAGGCCGCCGCCACTGCGCCTGCCTGGTCCAGCCTCCAGCCCAACTTCTATCCCGAATGGGTCGAGCAGGTGAATATGAGTGCGCTCTGACCCCCACAATGGCATGGCGCGCCGATGCAGCTTGCCCATTTCGACATCGACCTCTTCCTGTGCGAATCGTGGCAAAAACAGCCGCTCTTGATCAGGAACCCCTGGGCGCACTGGCAAAATCCGCTGGCGGCAGACGAACTGGCGGGGCTGGCGTGCGAAGGAGTCATCGAATCGCGGCTCATTTCGCGCAGCGGCGGGAAAGCGAACGGGCGCCTGATTAGCATCGATGGCCCATTCGACGCGGCCCGGTTTGCCAAGCTGGGCAAGAGACACTGGACGTTGCTGGTGCAGGCGGTGGACCACCATGTGCCCGCCGTCGCCGCGCTCATCGAGCCGTTTCGCTTCGTGCCGAACTGGCGGATCGACGATGTCATGGTCAGCTATGCCGTCGATGGCGGCGGCGTGGGCGCTCACTTCGACAATTACGACGTGTTCCTGATCCAGGGCTCCGGCACACGGCGCTGGCGCGTGGGGCAGGCCTGCGATAGCGCCAGCCCCATGCTGGCGCACGACGATCTGCGCCTGCTCGCCGACTTCAGGCCCAATGCCGAATATCTTCTGGAGCCGGGCGATATCCTCTATGTGCCACCCGGTGTCGCTCATGAAGGCACGGCCGTCGGCGATGACTGCATGACCTATTCGGTGGGCTTCCGCGCCCCGGCACGCGGCGAATTGATCCGCGATTGGGCGGATGATGTACTGGCCGAATTGCCGCAGGATGACCGTTACGCCGACCCCGGATTGCGCACGCAGGACAATCCGGGCGAAATCGCGCCCGACGCGCTGGCTGCGCTACGCGCGCTGATCGCCGATCGGCTACAGGACCGTGCAGCCTTCGCGCGGTGGTTTGGGCGGTACACCACCACGCCGAAATATCCCGATGTTGATTGGCGCCCTGACACGCCGCTCGATCCGGCGATGCTGCGCGCGGGAACCGCGCTATATCGCAATCCGGCCAGCCGGTTTTGCTTTATTCGGCAGGGCGACGGCGTCTGGCTGTTCGTGGACGGCGAATGTTTTGCATGCGTCCATGCAGCAGCCGGTTTTGCCGAAGCGATCTGCGCGCATCCCAAGCTGACCCTGGCATCGCCCATGCTGGCGTCGGCAGACACGCTCGGCGTAATCGTACAGCTTTATAACCAGGGCAGCGTCAGCTTCGATCCGTAACCTCCACCTTTTGCCATGCGCCAGGGGCAAGACCGGCCAGCGTCCAATCGCCAATGCTCCAGCGCACCAGCCGCAGTGTCGGGTGGCCGATCGCCGCGGTCATCCGGCGCACCTGGCGATTGCGGCCTTCGCGGATTGTGAGGCTCAGCCAGCAATCGGGCACGCGCTTGCGGACCCGCACCGGTGGATCGCGCGGCCATAATTTGGGCGGATCGATGCGCTCGATTTGCGCGGGGCGCGTGACACCGTCTTTCAGGCAGACACCGTGGCGCAGCTCTTGCAAGCTGTGATCAGTCGGCTCGCCTTCCACTTGCACCAGGTAAGTCTTGGAGAGCTTGAAGCGGGGGTCGGCGATGCGCGCCTGCAAGCGGCCGTCGTCGGTGAGGAGCAGCAAACCTTCGCTGTCCAGGTCGAGCCGGCCGGCTGGGTAGACGTCGGGGATGGCGATGAACCGCGACAAGGTGACGCGCAACGAGGCGAGATTGCCGGCGTCGGTGAACTGGCACAGCACGCCGTAAGGTTTGTTGAACAGAATCAGCCGCGACAATGGCGCCTCACATGGATCATGGAGCGGACTTAGGGAAGCTCTGATTAAGTGCGTTATCGATCAGAGGGTGCCTAAAATGTCCCCG
>CAXTOI010000459.1:0-3314 GCA_964245645.1 uncultured Novosphingobium sp.
CACGGGCGGCGTGGAAAGCGGAAAGGTCGGCACTGCTTTGTTTGGTGCGTCCGCTCGTGCGGCGGCTGGCAGATACGCCTTTTGGAAAGACGCGCCATAAGCCATGAGCGCAGCGAGTGAGCCGATTGCACAAGCAACGACCAAGCGCAGCTTCAACCCTTCGCCCACTCTGCCAGCGCCGCAATGCAGTCCTGCCCGAGGCGGGCCGACCGTTCGGGGCTCCACCCTTGCGCGGGGCAGGGCAGGTCGTCGTGATCCTTGAACGGCATTTCCAGCGTCATCGACACCGCGCCGAACCGTTCAGCGATCAGGTTCGTCGACATCGCCAGATTGGCCTTGCCCGCGCGAGTCTGGGGATAGCCCCGCTTGGTCTGGAAATCGGGAGTGCGGCGATCGAGGATATCGAGATAGCGCCGATAACCCGCCGATTGCGCCTCGCTCAGCGATGGGATCCCCTCGAAGCCGGCCATGAACACCGCCGGGATTGCCTCATCACCGTGCACATCCATGGCGAAAGCGACGCCGCTCGCATCCATTGCATTGCGGATCGCCAGCACTTCGGGGCTGCGCTCGGGCGTAGGATTGTCCCATTCGCGATTGAGGTTCACCCCGGCGGCATTGGTGCGCAGATGGCCGCGAAGCGAGCCGTCGGGATTGACGTTGGGCACGATGTGCAGCCGCGCAGCCGCGCGCAAGGTTCGGGCATGCGGATTGGCGGCATCGGTCAGCGCGTCCAGCGCCCCCTCCATCCACCATTCCGCCATGCTTTCGCCGGGATGCTGGCGGGCGAACAGCCAGATCTGGAGCGGCCCTTCGCCCAGTTCCAGGCAGTCGATCGGCTGGCCGTCGAGACTGCGGCCCAGGCTGCGCTGACCGACTCCGGGCCGCAAGGCCATCCGCGATACCAGATCGTGGTGCCGCTCCATCGAATATGGCGCGAAATAGGCGAACCAGGCGATGTCATTCGCCGGCCGATGGCGGATCGTCAGCGTCCCGCCGTCGCGCTCCGGCTCCCATGCGGTATCGGCCCGGGCCCAGAACTGCCGGTCTTCGGACACCGCGGCGCGCTAGCCGGGCCAGCCACCGGGATAGGCCGAAGCGGAAAGACCGGTCAGCCTCAATTCCAGCTCGCGCCCGGCTACGGCGCCGACGCGGAAATGAAACCACTGGAAAAATTCGGATTCCCGGTCTCGCCGGATCGCCAGCCGGGCCTGCGTGCCGGAAATCTCCAGCACCTCGATGTTGCCCGAATCGAAAGCTGCGTTGATGTCGATGTCGCTCATCGCGGCGTGCTAGCGCATTGAGCGAGGGGGCAACAGGGAGAGTCGAAGAGCTTTGGCCGGAACGGCACTGGCCGCCGCGCGATGGCCGCGCCGGAACCTTGTCGGCCGTGCAACATTGCTCGTGAAACAACCGGAGAATCGATATGCGGCCTGTAATCTCGCTCGCGCTGATCGGCGCAACTTTTGCCTTCAGCGCCGCTGCGGCGACGCCGACGTCCGCCGATCGCGCCTTCGTCGCCAAGGTCTCGCAAGGCGGTATGTTCGAAGTGGCAGCCGGAAAGCTGGCGGAAACGAAGGGTTCGACTCAGGATGTGCGCGACTTCGGGGTGACCGAGGTGCATGACCACATGCTTGTCGGTGCGAAGCTCAAGGCGATTTCGATGAGCGAAGGCTTGGCCATTTCTACCCAGCCCAACGCCGAATTCGCCGGCAAGCTGACCCGGCTTCAGGGCTTGTCCGGCAAGGCGTTCGATGCCGAATATCTGTCGGAAATGGCGGCCTTGCACGATGCCGACGGCGCGGCTTTCGCCAAGGAGGCGCTGGACGGCGGCAGCCCGGCTTATCGGTCGTTCGGCGCCGAAACCCATCGTATCGTCCAGCGCCACATCGGCGCCATTCATGGGGCACCGCTGCCCGTTTGACCGCGAGGTCGGCTTTGCCGGCGCATTGGTCGCAAAGCGGCGCCGGCGAAGCATTTTCTGCGTGACGGCGGCAATTTTGCGCTATGATCCTGGTGAGATTTCGACTGGGAGCGCACACCATGGCCGTCACCTTTCCATCCATTTCCGGACCGCGTGCCTGATGGCCGCGCTCCCCCCCGAACAGCGCAGCAGCTGGAAGGAATTCCTGTTGTTCGTTCTCAAGATGCTCGGCATGCTGGCCGGCATATTCGCCTTCGGATTTCTGATCTTCTGGATGCGCCGCGCAACCGTCTAGAGTCTTGCCGACGGACGGCGGGCCAGCACTGTCTTACTCGGAAAGTCTCTGGCATGACCCCGCTCAGCCCTGCCGCCATCGCGCCGTTCCATGCCATCAGCCTAAGCCGGGTGGCGCATCGCCTGGCCGCACAAGGGCGCTCGATCATCCACATGGAGTTTGGCCAGCCGTCGACCGGCGCACCGGCTGCGGCTATTGCCGAGGCGCACCGGGTGCTCGACAGCGAGGCTATGGGCTATTGGGAGAGCCCGGCACTGAAAGCCCGCATCGCGCGGCATTATGCCGACACGCAGGGGGTAACGGTCGCGCCCGAGCAGATCGTGCTGACCTGCGGCGCCTCGCCGGCGCTGGTGCTGGCGCTGAACACGGTATTCGGGCCGGGCGCGCGCGTGGCGCTGGCGCGGCCCGGCTACGTAGCTTATCGCGGCACTTTGGCGGCGCTGCACATGGTGCCGGTGGAACTGGCCTGCGGCCCGGCCGAACGCTACCAGATCACCGCCGCCGCGGTGGAACGGCTGGACCCCGCGCCCGATGGCCTGATCCTGGCCAGCCCGGCCAATCCCACCGGCACGATCATCGCCGCCGATGAATTGGCCGCGATCGCGCGGGTCTGCGCGGCGCGCACCATCCGCATCATCTCGGACGAGATCTATCATGGCATCAGCTATGGCGTGCCCACCGTCAGCATGCTGCGCCAAGCGCCCGCTGCATTGGTGATCAACAGTTTCTCGAAATATTTCAGCATGGCCGGGTGGCGGCTGGGCTGGCTGGTGGTGCCGCCGACGCTGATCGCTGCAGCCTTTGCGCGCGTCGGCAATCTGTTCCTGACGCCGCCGTCGTTGTCGCAGAAGGCGGGATTGATCGCGTTCGATTGCCGGGACGAACTGGAAGCCAATATCGCCACTTATGCCGTCAACCGCGCCTTGCTGCTGGCCGCATTGCCCGGGCTGGGCCTCGCGCGGATCGCGCCGCCCGATGGTGCGTTCTACATCTGGGCCGACATCGGCCATCTCACCGATGACGCGATGGCATTCTGCATTCGCCTGCTGGAAGACACCGGCGTCGCCACCGCGCCGGGGATCGACTTCGATCCCG
>CAXTOI010000460.1:0-3312 GCA_964245645.1 uncultured Novosphingobium sp.
GCCGCAACAGATCCCGGTCGCGACGGGTCGCAAACGCCCGGGACAACGCCTGCTGACCGTCGGCACCGATTGCGCGCTCGGCAAGAAATACACCGCATTGGCGCTGGCCAGTTGCTTTGCGGCGCGCGGCATTGCCAGCGATTTTCGCGCCACCGGCCAAACCGGCATCATGATCGCCGGCAGCGGCATCGCGATCGACGCGACGATCTGCGATTTCACCGCAGGTGCCGCCGAATGGCTGACGCCCGATGCCGCCATGGATCACTGGGACGTGATCGAAGGCCAGGGTTCGCTGTTCCACCCGTCTTATGCCGGCGTATCGCTGGCGCTGCTGCACGGCAGCCAACCCGACTGTTTCGTCGTTTGCCATCAGCCGGGCCGCACCTATGTGCTGGGTACCCAGTTTCTCGTGCCGGACATCACCGAGGTGATCGACCTGACCATCGCGCTAGGCCGGCGCACCAATCCCGCGATCCGCTGCACCGGCGTCTCGCTCAACACCGCGCATCTCGGCGAGGCCGAAGCCGAAGCGCTGATGGCGCGCGAAGAAAGCAGGCTGGGCCTGCCCGTCGCCGACCCCATCCGCGGTGGCCTCCGCCTCGAACGGGTGGTGGATGCCTGTCTGGCAGCGGAGTTTCCGGCATGAAGAAGCTGCAGCTGGCGCTGGCGTTCGTCGCCACTCCGGTGCTCTTCGTCGCCACTCTGGCGCTCTTCAACGCCAGTCCGGCGCTCGCCGCTCCGCCAGCCGACTTCGACACGCGGGTGGAAGCGCTCCGCCAGCGGATCGGTATCCCCGGCATTGCCGTGGCCATCGTCGAAGACGGCCGCACCGTGCTGGCGCGCGGCTACGGCGTGCGCAAGCTCGGTGCACCCGACACGGTCGATGGCGACACCATCTTCATGACCGGATCGACCGGCAAGGCCTTTACCGCCGCCGCGCTGGCGACGCTGGTCGATACCGGCAGGATCGGCTGGGACGATCGCGTCGCCGACCGGCTGCCGGGGTTCGAGATGTACGACCCCTGGGTCACGCGCGAGATCACCATCCGCGACCTGCTCGTCCATCGCAGCGGGCTGGGATTGGGCGAAGGCGATCTGCTGTTCGTGCCGCGCACCAACATTCCCCGTGCCGAGGCGGTCCGCCGGCTGCGCTATCTCAAGCCCGCCACCAGTTTTCGCAGCGGCTTTGCCTATGACAACGTGCTCTACATGGTCGCAGGCCAGCTGATCGAGGCAGTGACCGGCCAGCGCTGGGAGGATTATGTCCGCGAGCATGTCCTGCTGCCCGCGGACATGACGCATTCGACCACCGAAAATCTTCGCCGCTTTGCCGACGCCGATCGTGCCTACCCGCATGCGCGGACCAGCCAGGCGATACGCGGCATGGGTCCGCTGGGCGTGCTGGACGAACGCGACGCACTGGGCGACAGCGCCGCACCCGCCGGAGGGCTGGCGATCAGCGCGAACGACATGGCGAAGTGGCTGGCGTTGCAGCTTGCCCACGGCAGCTTGCCGGGTAGCGGACGCTTGTTCAGCGAAGCCGCGCATGACGAAATGTGGAAGCCCGAAACACTCCAGCCGATCGAGCCAGTGCCTGACAGCTTGAAAATCGCCCAGCCGACGTTCAACGCCTATGGCTTTGGCTGGGAAATTTACGACTATCGCGGGGCGCAGATCGTCTGGCACTCCGGGGCGGTGCTCGGCTTCCAGAGCGTCGTGGTGTTGCTGCCGGCGAAGAATGTCGGATTTGCGATGGAGATCAACAGCGAGGATGGCGAGTTTCTCAAGGGGATGATGTTCGAGTTGCTCGACCATTATCTGAATTTGCCCGCGCAGGACTGGCCCGCCAAATATTCGGCTTACAAGCACGAGCGATTGGCAGCCGCGTCGGCCATGCTGAGTGCGAAGGCGCCAACGCCCGCCCACATAGGCCCATCGCTCTCCCCGGAAAGATACACAGGAACCTATACCGACCCATGGTACGGCAAGATTGTGGTCTCCGCGACCGATAAACGGCTCTCAATCGACTTCCTGTCGACCCCGCGCATGTCAGGGCCGCTCGAACATTGGCAATACGACAGCTTCATCACCCGCTTCACAGATCGGACGATCGAACCCGCTTATGTTACTTTCGCGCTGGACGCCGAGGGCCAGGTCACGGCGGTGACGATGAAGCCAGTTTCGCCACTAGCTGATTTCAGTTTCGACTATCAGGATCTGGCATTTGCACCAGACGTCAAAGAAATCAGGCATTGAACAGCAAGTGCCATGCGCTGACATTGTTCGCGCCTGGCCGGCGACATAACGCCCGATCGCGAGGTCAAACGAAGCTGCCGGCGCCGGCGCTGGTGAGAATGCGGAAGAGCAATGCCAATCGCGCGCGAAGTTGCTGCGCCGTAGCGACAGAGATGTGGCGTGATAGCGCTCGCAGCAAGGAACAGCGTGCCCGCTTACTCGCGCAACCCTGCCGCTGTTGGTTAGGTAAAAGAGGGCGAGTGGCATGACCGACGCAAACTATCCGGACCCCTCCAAAAGCCCGCCGTCTGCAGACGATTCGTGCGCGGTTAGACTGAGCGACGAACCTGCGATTAACGTGAAACACAGCTCAAAAGAAAAGTTGCGGGATCGATTCTGGGTGATCGGTCCCGGGGCGCTTCTCCTCGCCTTCTTCTGGCAACCGGCGCTCAAGCTGATAGCGCCGTTCATCTTAACGTCGATTTCGAGCCTGCTCGTCATTGGTCTGGTGCTTGTGGAGGTTGCTACGAGCGTTTCGACGCGATTTCGAATAGGCCTCTATATATTGGGAGCAATGCTCGGAATGACCGGAATAGGAGAAGCCATCTATTTCACCAGCCTGGCTGTCCCGGTAAGCGATGCCAATGACCGCCACTGCCTTGCGATTGAGGCGCATATGTTGAGCGACGCTGCCGGTCGAGCAGGCGAGGCGGCGATGTTCCAGGCACTTGGCTGTCGCCCGCAAAGTATGGCAACGGCAAATTTGAAAATATAATGAAATTTGCGGGTAGTGCGGCTCGTCATTGACAATGATGGGTTCGTCTGAGTCTATTGCTGCGTGGCCGTTATGGAGGACGATTGGATGGTTAAGCGATCTGCCTATCGCATGGGCGGAGCAGCGGCCCATCCGGGGGTTCATCTGACCCCAGCGGATTGCCCGAAAAGCGGGAACTTCCACACTCAGCTCAGTATCTTGCCCCTTTGAGACGGGGCTCAGATAGGCCCAATCTTGAGCCTTCTTTTGTGCGTCTCTGTCCTGCAATCTGGCTCCGGATCAGGAGTCTGCAGATCGAGTCC
>CAXTOI010000461.1:0-1707 GCA_964245645.1 uncultured Novosphingobium sp.
CGGTGACGCGCTAAAGCCCTGTTCAGACGTTACGCTCATCAGACTCGGCGGCCATTTTCCCGGCTCGACGGTCTTGCATTGGAGTCCGGCCGGCAGCGGGGAAGGCGTGCTGCTCACCGGCGATACTCTTCAGGTCGTGGCCAATCCACACCGCGTGAGCTTCATGTACAGCTATCCCAACCTGCTCCCATTATCTGCTGCCACGGTGAGGCGTATAGCCGATGTCCTGCTGAAATGGCGCATCGATCGCGTCTACGGGTTCAATGTCGGACGCCAGATTGTGGAGGGCGGGCGCGCGGCGATTGAGCGCTCGGCGCAACGGTATATTGAACTTTTGTCTGAGGGGCGCTGAAGGAGCTCACCCGAGACTGCACACGGTCCACACCGCCGATCTCGCGACGAGTGGACGTTGATACAAAAAGCTGGTCTTAGGAGCAAACCCAGGTTTCAAAACTTCCCGTGTGGAGATCTCGACCCTGCAACGTGGGCAAACGGGTGGGCTCCCCGGTCCACCGCTCTCAAGCTGTAGCTGATCGAAAGTCACGCGATGCGATGAATGGCGCAGAGCTTGTTGCCGTCAGGATCGCGGACATACGCCAGATGCATCGGCCCCACATTGCTGTTGCGCAACCCCGGCGGGTCCTCAATCGAGGTGCCGCCGTGAGCGACCGCGGTGTCGTGGAATGCCTTCACCTCGCTGGGAGAGTTGCATTTGAAGGCGATCGTGCCGCCGTTGCCAAATGTTGCCGCCTCATTATTAATCGGCTCGCTGACGCAGAAGGTGTCCCCTTCGTGGCGGTAGAAGAGTCGCGTATGCCCGGTCTCCGTCTTGTTGCGCAGCGGCTCTCCCGCCCCGAGCGGTCCGAGTACCGGGTCATAGAAGCGTTTCGAGCGCTCAATGTCGTTCGATCCGACCATAATATGATTGAACAATCGTGCTCTCCAAATTTCAGCGCCCGCGAGCGCTACGCTCAAGCCAAGTTCGGCAATCATTCTAAGAGGCCCCGCCGCCGGTTGCCATCACATCTGCGCCGTTGGAAGGGCGGCGAAGCCGTCAGTGCACGCTTCAGACTCAGGAGACGCTGGACAACCCCCAGTTGAGATTGCCAAGTGGGGGGGCGACGCGGTCATGTTCCGCGACGAGCTTCTTCTAACCGCCACGCGCAAGATCGACGAGAAACGGCTCCGCATCCAAAAAGCCTGACCGGCGAAACGCTTGAGGCGCTCCAACCCACAACCCATTTTGGGCATCGTATTGCCCGAAGATTCAGATGAGAACGCCCCGAAAGTCGGGTCCCATTCCACGACCGTCAGCTCGCTTATCAGCGCGTGCTTGGAGAAGGGATCTTCATCAATCAGACTGTCAAGCTCTGCACGATTCGGAACCGTGAAAATTAAGATGCCGGACCGCAAGGGCAGGCCAATCGCCCGGCCCGACGCGCGGAGCTTGCCTTGTTCGATCAGGCCCTTGAGGTACTTGACGTGCGCCCCGACGTGCCGGTTCCAGCCCTCACCGTCAGGATGCGACATAGTAACCACGAAAAACGACATGGTTGACCTTTCTTCAACTTCGAATGCACCGGCGCGTCTTCGAGGGCGGCCGTGATGAGTAGCCGGCCAGTGCTATCGTAGACAACGTTGGAGTTGCTACATAGGACGCCGAAGCTCGCCGTCTGCTCATAGCGCAGGTAGGCGTGCACCATGGCA
>CAXTOI010000461.1:1717-3304 GCA_964245645.1 uncultured Novosphingobium sp.
AGGAACTTGGCAATTAATTTTTTCATCTCGTCCGGCGCAAGCGAGGTCGCCTGTTTGGGCAAGACGACGAAAGTCGATCACGGTATGGCGTCGGCCAGCTTTTCGCCGAATCACAAACAAGAGCAATCTTGAGGCTTGCTCTGCTCATCCCAGCGGGCTCGTGGACGCTCCGATCTTGTCGCTCGTCTCGAGCGGAACGCGACAGCCATTGAGGAACATCCCCAGCAGAGTGAAATAGCCGATCGCCAGGATCAACTTCCGCGTGCCGACGTCGCCGTATCGGTTGAGCAGGCCGGACAGGGTTTCGTCGGTGAGCGTTCCTCCCCGCACCAGTTCGTCGACCGCGTTGCATCCCAGAGTATGGTCCGCCGCCAGCCCTTGAACCGGCCCGTCCGCTGCGACCGCGTCGATCTCGCTCTGGGTGAGGCCCGTGTTCAGCGCCATCTTGCTGTTCTGCTGCCACTCGTAGGGCGCGTTGATCAGCACGGCGGCGCGCAGCGTGACGACCTCCCTCAGCTTCGCGTCGATGTCGTCGGCCTGGAACAGCGCCCTGACCAGCGCCACGACGGCGGGAAAGCAGTCGCCCGTACCGGCGAGCATCCTGGTGACGTTGAGCCCATCGGGTTTGTAGCTCTCGCCCATGGCCAGCTTGACGTCCTCCTCCGGAGGGAGAGGGACGGCGAGCTTCGTGGCGTAGGGGGTCGGCTTGCTCATGGATCGGTCTTTCGCGGAGACGGACAAGGAGGCGGCGCGGCGACGCTAGAGCAGCTTGTCGGGCGTGATCGGCAGATCCCGCAGCCGCTTGCCGGTGGCGTTGAAGATGGCGTTGGCAATGGCGGCGGCCGTACCGACCAGCCCCATCTCGCCGAGCCCCTTCGCGCCGAGCGGATTGGCGAGGAGGTCCGGTTCTTCCAGCCAGATCACCTCCATCGCGTGCGTGTCGGCGTAAACAGGAACGTGATAGTCGGCCAGTTCGGCGTTCATCCACATCCCGTTGCGCGGGTCGAGCTCGTTGCCTTCCATCAGCGCCATGCCGATGCCCATCGTCACCGCGCCGATATACTGGCTTTTCGCAAGCTTCGGATTGATGATCCGGCCGCAATTGATGGCGCTCAGGAAACGGCGGACCTGCGTGACGCCGGTATCCGCGTCGACCGCGACCTCGCAGAAATGCGCGCCGTAAGAGTTCATCGAAAACGCTTTGACTTTTGCCTTGTCCGGTCCGGCGACTGCGGTCGCCTCCACCTGTTCGCGTCCGGCGAGTTGCAGGGCGGCCGCGAAACGGTTCTCGCCAGTGGCTGCCGGGGCTCCAAGCCGGCGCAGCTCCGCCAGCACCTGTTCGCAAGCCTCCTTGGTCGCCGTGCCGATCCACATCGTCGTGGTCGAGCCCCCCGTCTGCATAGCGGGTGGCAAGTCCGAGTCGGCGTAGTTGAACGTGACGTCGTCATAGCCGACGCCGAGCGCCTCGGCGGCGATCTGCCGCGCCGTCGTCGCGATGCCGTTGCCGAAGTCGTGCGTCGAGCTCTCGACGACGATCGAGCCGTCCGCCCCGATCCGGCAACGGACTTGGCAGGGACTGCCCTTCAG
>CAXTOI010000462.1:0-3302 GCA_964245645.1 uncultured Novosphingobium sp.
CAGATAACCAACGTGCTGATTTAACCATATCGTCGCCCGGGCTTGACCCGGGGCTGGGCTGTTTCTTGAAGCAAATAGTTGAAATCTACTGATTTTTCCGACTCTTCGCACAAGAAGCCTAATCGCGCATCAAGTCGCGGACATCCCAGCCAAAACCTCAAACCTTGACCAATTCCTTGGCCCGCTCGATCGCTTCCACGATGATCCGGCGCGCTTCCTCGGCGCCGCCCCAGATGCCGACGCGCACCCATTTTTCGGCTTCCAGATCCTTGTAGTGGGTAAAGAAGTGCTCGATCTGCTTGAGCACGATCCCCGGCAGATGCTCCGCTTCGAGCACATCCTTGTAATAGGGGAAGGTGGCGTCGTCGGGGACGCAGACGACCTTTTCATCGCCGCCATGCTCGTCTTCGAGGTTGAGCACCGCGATCGGGCGGACGCGCACGACGCAGCCGGGGACAAAGGGCGAGCGGGCGATGACCAGCGCGTCAAGCGGGTCGCCGTCGGGGGACAGGGTGTGCGGAATGAAGCCATAATTGGCGGGATAGCGCATCGGCGTATGCAGGATGCGATCGACGAACAGCGCGCCCGAGGCCTTGTCGAATTCGTACTTCACCGGTTCGCCACCGGTGGGCACTTCGATGATGACGTTGAGCGAAAACGGCGGATTGGCGCCGATGGAGATCATATCGATGTTCATGCGCTGGAACTAGCGAGGCTTCCGCTGCAGTGCAACAAAAACTCCGCATTGTCGCGTAATAAAGCTTGAAAGAACTCAACTCCCGGCGGTGACATTTATTGTAAAGGCCAAGACGATGAGATTGTAGAAAAACGCGGTCATGGCATGGACGATGACTGTTCGACGAAAGGCGCGCCCCGCGATCGAGATATCGGCGGTGGCAAAGGCCATGCCGACGGTCAGTGAAAAATAGACGAAGTCCAGATAATCGGGGCCCGCTTCGGCATCAGGTGCTTCTCTTTTCATCGGTCCGTCGCTGGTAGCGTTATCGGGTTTGGGAAAATTGATCCCGCCTTCGCTGTTGTCGCGGTAATAGAGATGCGCGTAGTGGAGCGCGAAGATCAGATTGGCGAACAGCCACGCCATCACCAGGCTGATCAGCACCAGCGCGAGCGCCATGGTGTGGGCCAGCGCCTTTTCGTTGCGGGCGCCGGGCAGTTCGACTGTCACCGCAGTCAGGATCACGACCACCACCAGGCTGGTGATGATCAGCACGCCTAGCCGCCCGGTATCGTTGATGCGGGCCTTTGCGCGCATTTGTGCCGGGGTGTGGTCGCGGGTCAATGGCCATAGCGACATGATGAACGCCAGCGCGGCGAGATCGAACCCGCCCAGCACCGCCTGGCCCCAGCGCGACACCAGCGGCATCAGAGCAGCGGTAGAAATGGCGCTGGTCAGCAGAAACAGCATGAAGCGCGGCGGCAGCGGCCAACGGCTGCGCGGAGGCACTGGCTCGGGCGACGATTTGCCGGTGGGCGGCTTGCTCATTTCGCTCCTGTGCGACGCGGCGCCAGCAGCAGGTCCAACGGCGTGGGTTGATCGCCGGGCAGCGCCCGTTCCAGCCACGGCCAGCGCAGGCCGTCGTGATAATCCAGCTGCACTGTCTGCACCCGATCGCCGCGCTGGATGATCAATTCAATCGGTTTGCCGGCCACCGGACCGCCGGTCTTGGCCGCAGTGATGGCATCCTTGATGGTGTCCTGATCATAAGCGATGCCGTTGACCGCGACGATCTTTGCGCCGCTGACGACCCCGGCATTGAAAGCCGGGCTGTCCCAGCGGCAGCTCGTGACATTATTGTCCTTGTCGATGGCGATGCCCAGCGAATAGAACAGCGAGAGGAATTTGCCGTCCGCCATCCACGCCTTGTCGAACGGGTTGGGTTCTTCCTTGAACACCAGCCGGTACCCGGCCATTGCGATCCCTGCCAGCGGCGCCGGCTGCCCGGGGGTATCGATGCGGCTCTTGAAAAAACCGGCCCAGTCGTGTAGATAGATGGCGTTCAGCGCCGCGATGACGTCGATTTCCTGGTAGGTCACTTCGCCCCAGTCGCGATTGCGAACGCCGAAGAAGGCCTTGGCGAAATCGTCCAGGCCCCCGGCGCCATGCGTTCCGGCACGGATGATCTGGTCAGCCTCCAGCCAGACCAGCGCGCCCTCGGTATAGTAATCCTCGTTGCGCGCCATCGATAGGTAGGGCTTGGGTCGGCGCTGGGCGACGATCGGATCATGCGTGGTGTCTTCGACCGAGCGCCAGCCGCGCCCGGGCCACTCGGTGAACGTGCCCGCGCTATGGGCCAACATGCCCAGCACCGTGGCTTTGCTCTGCACCCCTGACCGGGCCGCCAGCACATAGCCCCAGAACTGGGTCTGGCCCTCATAGACCCACAGTAGATTGTCCTGCATCGGGGTGCGGTAATCGGGGGTCCACAACGCGGCCGGACGACGGAACTTGCCGTTCCAGCTGTGGCTCAATTCGTGCGGCAGCACGTTGCGATCGAAGTCGCGGTCGTCCCATTTGGTAAAGGCGTCCGGCCCCATCGTGTTCTCGCTCGACCGGTGATGTTCCAGCCCGACCCCGCCCATGCGATCGGTCAGGCCCAGCAGAAAATCATAATGATCGAAGTGGCGGCTGCCGAAGGTGAGCAGCGCCTCATCGACCAGCGCCGAATAGGTCTGAAGATGCGCGGGGGTGATCGCCAGGTTGGCCGGCTTGTCCGCCACGATATTAAGCGCGACGTCATGGCCCAAATCGAAGCGCTTGAAATTGACCCCGGCAAATACCGGCGAATCGACCAGCGTGGCGTAATCGGTTTCCGCCCAGGCCACCGTGTTGCCGCTCTGTGTCCGGCCATCCAGAGCGCTAGCCACGCCCCAGCCCGCCGGGAAGGTTACCCGCGGCGTGATCTGGATCCGCCGCACGTAATAGCCGGCAGGATACAGGCTCATCCGGTCCCATTGCAGGCTGAGCATTTCATTCGTCATCGAAATCCGCCCTTCGGCCGCCTGCAGCGGCGAGGTATGGATGAATTTGGCCACGACCTCGCGCGTGCCGGGGGGCAGCGCCAGGTGAAAGGCGAACACCTCGACCGGATCGCGGCGCCAGGCGATCGGCTGGCCGGCGACGAAGAAGCGCAGATCGACCAACTGGTCGACCGTACCGCTGGGCGAGTGATTGCCTGGCAACCAGAGCGGCAGCATCAGCACCAGATCGCGGGTGTCGGCAGCGACGGGGATTGTTTCGGTGACGCGGTAGACCGCGTGTGCCGTGTCCGAGGCATCGATAT
>CAXTOI010000463.1:0-3289 GCA_964245645.1 uncultured Novosphingobium sp.
CGCCCGGGCTGATCAGCACACACCATCATCTGTTCCAGAGCGTGCTCAAGGGCATACCGGCAGGGATCGATGCGGCGCTAGAAGCATGGCTGCGGCTGGTCCCCTACACGCACTGGCACCGGCTTGACGAGGAAGCGCTGCGGGTCGCGGCCGAACTGGGGATGGTCGAGCTGCTGCTGTCTGGCTGCAGCGCGGTAGCCGACCATCATTACCTGTTTTCGCCCGAATATGATTTCGATGTGGCCGAGATCCTGTTCGAGACCGCCGAGCGCCTGGGACTGCGGCTGACCCTGGCGCGGGGCGGCAGCACGCAAGGCCGGCTGTTCGATAATGACGAACTGGTGCCGATGCCGGTCGAAACGCTGGGTGCGATGATCGACCATGTGAGCCGGCTGGCGGGACGCTACAATGACGCCGGGCCGGACGCGATGCGGCGGGTGGTGATCGCCCCCACCACGCCGCTGTGGTCGCTGCCACCCGAGGAATTGCCGCAGGTTGCCGCCGCTGCACGGGCCATGAAATTGCGGCTGCACAGCCACTTGTCCGAAACCCCCCACTACGTCGATTTCACCAGGGAGGTGCACCGCATGCGCCCGGTGGAGTTCGTCGCCGAGCACGGTTGGACCGGGCCCGATGTCTGGTACGCCCACCTCGTGCATGTCGATGACGAGGAACTGGCAATCCTGGCGGCGACCGGCACCGGGATGGCGCATTGCCCGCAGAGCAACGGCCGGCTCGGCTCGGGCGTGGCACCGGCCGATCGCTTCGACCGCCTGGGCGGCCGGGTTTCGCTCGGTGTCGATGGCGCTGCGTCGAATGAGGCATGCGACATGGTCAACGAAATGCACACCGCCTGGATGGTCCACCGCGCCGCGAAGGGCGCAGATAGTGTGCGCTGCGAAGACGTGCTGCGCTGGGCGACTGCGGGCGGCGCGGCCGTCCTGGGTCTTGACGCCGTCGGCACGATCGAGGTCGGCAAGAGCGCCGACATCGCGGTCTTCGACCTCGCCCATCCGCGCTATGCCGGACTGCATGATCCGCTGATCGCGCCGGTCGCCAGCGGGGGCGGCGCGCAGGTGCGCCACTTGCTGGTCGCCGGCCGCCAGGTCGTTCGCGACGGCGTAGTGCCGGGGGTCGATCTGGCTCGTCTTTCCGCCCGGACACGCGAGGTCGTCCGGCGCATTGCCGCGACATCATCGCACCGGCCAATGCTGGAGCTGCAACGATGAAGGAAC
This sequence comes from uncultured Novosphingobium sp., assembly GCA_964245645.1. GTDB lineage: Bacteria > Pseudomonadota > Alphaproteobacteria > Sphingomonadales > Sphingomonadaceae > Novosphingobium. The sequence continues at coordinate 1,236 of CAXTOI010000463.1, forward strand.
ATACGATGGAGGAACTGCGGCGCGAGGCGACGCTCGGCAAAGTCGGCGTGGAGGTCGAGCGCGAAATCCCGCTGATCGACTTCGCCGATTTCGAGGCCCGCCGCAGCGAGATCGCCGACCAGCTCTGGGCAGCGGCCAGCAGCGACGGTTTCTTCCAGATCGTCAACCATGGGCTGTCCAACGCCGAGATCGAGCAGGCGTTCGTCCTCGCCGACTTGTTCTTCGCGCTGCCGCAATCGGTCAAGGCGCAATATCCGCTGCGCCGGGGCGTTAACGCCGGTTGGGAATTCAAGGCGCAGGTCCGCCCCTCGACCGGAACGCCGGACAACAAGGAAAGCTATCAGATCACCCTGCCCCGAATGGCGGGGCTGTGGCCGTCCGACGAGGAAATCGCGGGCTTCCAGCAGGCGCTGCTCACATTCGAGCACCGTAACTGGCTGCTGGGGATGCAGGTGCTATCGTGCTTTGCCTCAAAGCTCGGGTTCGATCGGGATTTCTTCACGTCGGCGCACGACCGGACATCCGACCAGTATCAATGCACGCTGCGCCTGATCCACTATATGAGCATGGAGAATGCCAAACCGGGCGACTTCGCATTCTGGCGTGCCGGCGCGCATACCGATTTCGATTGCCTGACTCTGCTGCATCAGCTGCCGGGCCAGGGGGGGCTGCAGCTTTGCCCCGGCAGCGAAGCGGGCAGCGACCGCTGGACCAGCGTCGAGCCGGCCGGCGGCGTGATCACCTGCAATATCGGCGACATGCTGATGCGCTGGAGCGACGATCGGCTGAAATCGACGCTGCACCGCGTCCGCATGCCGCGCGCGGGTGAGTACCTCGGACCGCGGCAGTCGCTGGCCTTTTTCTGCCAGGCGAACAGGGATGCCCAGATCGCCGGCCCGAACCACAAGTACGAGCCGATCAGCGCCGACGATTACCTGCAGCAGCGCATCGCTGCAAACTTCTGATCGATGGCCGCAAAAAAACCCTCGTCCCGGGGGCATTGGGACGAGGGTTCCTTGGAGCGTTCGTCACGCTGTGTCAGTCCGGCACTGGAGAGACAAGGCAACAGGGGGGAAACCCGCCTCTGACCGTGCTGACAAGTCTCTGTTAGGCTTCAATGGATTGCTGGCAGGTGAACGGAAACTACAGCAATGTCACGGTCTGTCGCGGCAAGGAAATTTGGCGATGAGCCGTGCCGCGCTGTCGACGGCGTTATCCATGAGGACGGCTCCTGGTGTCGAGGTAGCGGAACAACTCGTCGGAGACGTCCATGCCGTAACGCTGATTGGCCAGGCGAATCACGGTGCGGCTGTTTTGCGAATCGATCGTCACCCAGCCGGTCAGTTCGAGGCCACCCGGCGCCGAGGCTTTGCGAGTGAAGACCAGCGTCAGCTTCCCATATTCGGGATGGCTGCGATCGCGCACTTCCACGCCGATCACGTCGGGATCGAGCATCGGCTGCAGCGTGCCGAAATGCGCCACGTCGCGGCCCGGATCGAGCAGTGCGCCGAGCGGAGAGTTGCCGATCGGCCAGCGCTGCAACTGGTGGACCGCCGAATCGATCATGATCAGCGCATGACCGTCGGAGATGATCAGCATCGGCACGCCCGGCGCATATTGGAAACGGATGCGGCCGGGGCGCTTGAGCGTCAGGACGCCGGTCAGCCGCTGGCCGTTGCCGTCGGTCTGAGTGAAATCGGCGCGCATCGTCGCAATACTGCGCAGCGCGGTGATCGCCTGGGTCAACTGGGCGGGCGGAGTGGGAGCTGCGGCAACAGGACGCGCAGCAGGCTTGCCCTGGGCTGCCGAACCAAGGCCGCAGCAGAAGACGAACGCCGCCGCGCCAAGGGCAAGTCGGCCTTGCTTCAGCTTTCTTGGCACACGGTTCATACGGCAGCGCCTGGAGGCGCAGGCTTGAACCCGCACTGAACCTTACTTGATCTTGGCTTCCTTGAAATCGACATGCTTGCGCACGACGGGATCGTATTTGCGGAAGGTCATCTTCTCGGTGGTGTTGCGCGGGTTCTTCTTGGTGACGTAGAAGAATCCGGTGT
>CAXTOI010000464.1:0-3273 GCA_964245645.1 uncultured Novosphingobium sp.
CTGTCGAGCTTGGGATCGAGCGCAGACTGGATGCCGACCGCGACGGCTTCCTGGCCGATATAGAGGTGGCAAAAACCGCCGATCAGACCCAGGCCATACAATTGTCCGGCCTTTTCCTCGAAGCGGCGGATCAGTAGCATCTGCTCGTAGAACCGCAGCAGTTCCGCGTCGCTGGCGACATATTGGCGCTTCGCCTCATGCGCCTGCTGCAGACTGCGCAACTGGATCTCGTCCTGTGCTTCGGACGACAGCGCGACGACCGGTGCCGGCGGCGCGGCGTTGTCCGAAATTTCTTTGTTCTTGGCCAAGTCACTACCCCTGGGGAAATGGGAGACCGGACCATATAGCCCCAAGCGGCTAAACCGAAAGCCGCTCGCGACATTATTTCTGCGGCGATGGCTATACTTTCGGGGTTTGGCAGATCCGCTCGCGCTTGTTCTGCCTGACCAGCCGGCCGGCGATCAATGGACCAGCAGCACCACTTCGTCGGGGTGGACGACGTTCAGCTTGGAGCGCAGCAGTTCACCGGCAAGATCGGGATCGACATGGTGCGGATCGAGCAGGCGCACGCGGTTGCCGAGACGATCGCGCTGTTCCTTGAGTTGCGCGATTTCCTGCCGGTGCGCATCCAGCAGGCGGCGATTTTCACCCCAGGCCAGCACGCCGCTGGGGCCGACAATGGCCATACCGCTGAGGGCCAGCAGACAGCACAGGGCAATGGCCTGCACCATGCTTTCCTTCTTCAGCCGTGGATCACGCCCCCGTTTGGCCATGACCCTATCCATCACAAATCCGCTGCAATCGCAAGGAGAAAGGTGCGATGTGGACGCAGGTCGGTGCCTGAAGAGCGGTCGAACTGCCGCTTGACGATATCTAGGGCCAGGCGCCGGCCTCCGCCACCGTGACCAAGAAGGGCTGGAGCGGAACTCAGGCGAATTGCGCGATGACCGCCAGGAATGCGGGGCCGTAGATCTCGCGCTTTCTTGTGCCTACGCCGCTGACATGCGCGAGGTCAGCATCGGTGCGCGGGCGCTGCTGGGCAAGCTCGCGCAGGGTGCTGTCGTGGAAGATGACATAGGGCGGGACATTGGCTTCACGGGCAAGGTCGCGGCGGCAGGTGCGCAGTGCTTCGAACAGCGGATCGTCGGCGCGATTGGCGGTGGCAGTCGCGCGCCCGGTGCCATGCCGGCTTTCTCGCCTGGAGGTTCGCAGCGGCGGCACCACCAGCGACATATCCTCCTGCCCGCGCAGGAATTCGCGCGCCGCAGCGCCCAGCATCAGCCCGCCGTGTTCGTTGGTATCGAGCGCGCCGCGCACCGTCAGCGCGCGGGCCACCGGCTTGATCAGTGCCGCATCTTCGCCCTGGACGATGCCATAAACCGACAGCCGGTCATGGCCGCGCTGAATGATGCGCTCGTTGCTCTTGCCGGTCAGCACCGCTTCGACATGACCGAGGCCGAAGCTTTGGCCGGTACGATAGACCGCCGAAAGCAGCTTTTGGGCGATTTGCCGCACGTCGAAGCGAGCGGGCGGCATGAGGCAATTGTCGCAATTGCCGCAGGCTTCGGGCGGGGTTTCGCCGAAATGACGCAGCAGGATCGCGCGGCGGCAGTGCCCGGTCTCGACCAGCGCGCCCAGCGCCTCGATGCGGATCTTTTCGCCGCGCTGGCGGGTGGGATCGACTTCGGCGATGCGCTGGCGCGCGCGGATGAAATCCTCTGCCCCCCATAGCAGCGTGGCGGTTGCCGGATCGCCGTCGCGCCCGGCGCGGCCGCTTTCCTGATAATAGCTCTCGATCGATTTGGGCAGACCGGCGTGAATGACGAAGCGTACGTCGGGCTTGTCGATGCCCATGCCGAAGGCGACGGTGGCGACCATCACCATCTCTTCGCTGGCCTGGAACGCGCCCTGGTTTTCGGCGCGAACTTCTGCGGGCAAACCAGCGTGATACGCACGAATCGGGCGGCCGTTGCGTCCCAGCGCGAGCGCCATGCGTTCGGTCATGGCGCGGGTCTGGGCGTAGATGATACCGGGGCCGGGATTGGCGTCGATGATCGCCTGCAATTGTCTCGCCAGGGTATCACGCGGTTGCACGACGTAGCGGATGTTGGGCCGGTCGAAGCCGGCGACGATCAATCCATCATCGGGAATGCCCAGTTGCGCCAGGATGTCGGCGCGGGTGTGGGCATCGGCAGTGGCGGTCAGCGCCAGCCTCGGGACATCGCCGAAATGGTCGAGCAAGGGGCGCAGCAGGCGGTAGTCGGGGCGGAAATCATGCCCCCATTCGGACACGCAATGCGCCTCGTCGATGGCGAACAGGCTGATCTCGATCTCGGCCAGCAGGTCGCGAAACGCCGCATTGCTGGCGCGCTCGGGGGCGACGTAAAGCAGGTCGAGTTCGCCGCTGCGCAGGCGGTCCATGGTTTCGCGCCAATCAGTATCGACCGAGGTCAGGCTGGCGGCGCGGATGCCCAGTGCACGCGCCGAACGCAGCTGGTCGTGCATCAAGGCGATCAACGGCGAGATGACGACGCAGCAGCCGGGCAGGGCCACGGCGGGCAATTGATAGCACAGTGATTTGCCCGCGCCGGTCGGCATCACCGCCAGCGTGCCCTGCCCCGCCAGGACCCGCCGCACCACGTATTCCTGCACGCCGCGAAAGCTTTCGAAACCGAAGACATCGTGCAGCAGCATGGCAGGGTCGGCGAGCATCGCGGCGCTATAGATCGTCCCGGCAGAAAATGGTTACCAGTTTTTAGCGATATTTCGGGCGGCGGAAACCATGAATTGTTCCATTTTATTTCGCACTTGCAGTGTGGCCCATCGCAAGCCAGCGGCGATTCATCGCGATTCGGGTCATCACGGATTGTGAAAATGGAGCCGAAAATTTACCGGCAGGATCAATCCTTCAGGAACCGCATCACATGCCCATCGATCGGCGCCATTTTATCGGCGCCTTGGCGGCGGGGGTCACCACCCTTGCCATCGCCCCTCGCGTTGTCTTTGCCGCCGTCGATCTGGGCCCGCGCCCGCCCTTGCTGCCGCGCGCGCTGGCTGCGCTCGATGCCCATCGCGCAATGATTGCGCATCCCGACATCATCGGCATCGTCGATTTTGCCGCTCCTTCGAAGGAGCAGCGGTTTCAGCTAGTCGATGTCGCGAACAGCCGGGTCATTGCCACCCATCTGGTGGCGCATGGCCGCGGCTCCGATCCGCACAATGTCGGGCTGGTCGAGCATTTGTCCAATCGCCCTGGATCGAATGCCTCATGCC
>CAXTOI010000465.1:0-3272 GCA_964245645.1 uncultured Novosphingobium sp.
GATCAGGGCTGCACCCAGCATCATGCTGGCCAAAATTTTCATATTGAGTCTCCAATATTCCGCTGATGGAACATCAAGCGCCGCTTCTTCGAGCATCAACGCGCCAGCGTCCAAAGATTTCCCGTTACCGGTTAAGACGCAGTTACAGGAAAGTGCGTGAATGCAAGCTGACTGCAATCGCGGCGCGTCAGTGCTTAGCTGACACCATCGGCGTTCGATTATACCTCAGCAATGGCTTGTGCCTTATGCGTAAAAACACCAATAGGGCGTCATCGGAGACTTGGCCTTCCTCTTCCATTCGTACGAGGCGCCCGCCCAATGACGGTTCAGCCATGAATACCATTCTGGTGCTTGCCCATAAGGATGACGGGCAGGAGGCGCGGCTGCAGGTTTCGCTGGATCTGGCGCGGGCATGGCGCGGGCACCTCGCCTGCATGGATGGCATCGCCCCGGTGGCGTCGTCGTGGGATGCTTCGCGGCAATTCGCCACTGCGGAACTGCTGATCGATGAATGCCTGCGCAAGACCGCCAATGAGACCCGGCTGAAGGCGCGGCTCGCCCGGGAGAACGTCGCGTGGAACTGGATCGACGGCTCCGGCTTTCTCGGCGAATCGCTGGAGGCGGCCAGCGACCTTGCCGATCTTGTCGTGCTGTCGATCGGGCCGGGCAACGGCGAATCGCCCGAATTGCGCAAGCTCACCGCCTATCTGGCCATGGAACGGCGCGGTCCGGTGCTGGCTGTTCCCCATGACGTCAGCGGCCTCGATGCCGAAGGAACGGCGCTGGTGGTGTGGGACGGGTCACGCCCGGCCGACGAAGCGCTACGCGGCGCGGTGCGGCTGCTCGCGTTGTCGCGGCAAGTCATCCTGCTCAATATGGAACATCTGGCCGACGGTTCTGCGAAAGGCCGGCGTCCATACGATCCGGCAAAGTTGTATCTGGCGGAGCAGGGCATTCATGCGAAGCTCGACCCTGGACAGCGGCAGCCCAACGCGACCATCGCCGCCGCGATCCTCGACAAGGCCCATGCGGTCGATGCGGCCTATATCGTCATGGGCGCTGCCGGTCGTTCGCTCACCGACTCGGCCGAAACCATCCGCTTGTTGCTGGCGCATAGCGACCTGCCGGTGTTCATCGCCCGCGGCTAGGGAGTAAGGCTGATAGCCGAGCGTTGATACCCCTCACCAATCCTCCCCAAACGGGAAGGAAGCGAAGCGTCGCAACCTGTACAATGAGTATGACTTGCCTTACCCGCGGCGCATCATCGCCATGCAGGATTGCCGCCACGGCATCAGCCCGCCAGCTCGCCGTCCAGAAACGCCGCCACGTCATCCAGCGCTACATCGCCGGCCAGGAAAGTCTCACCGATACCGCGCATCAGCAGGAAGGGCAGGGTGCCCGCATCCATCTTCTTGTCTTGCAGCATATGCGCTGTGAGCGTTCGCCCGTCGCCCTTCAGCCCCAGATCGGCCAGTCGCGCCGGCAGCCCGAATGCAGCGATATGCGCGGCTATCCGCTCCGCATCCTGACCATGCATCAGCCCTCGCCGCACCGAATAGCGCGCGGCCAGCACCATGCCCAGCGCGACCGCCTCGCCATGCAGCAAGCGATCCGAATAGCCATTTTCGGCTTCGAGCGCATGGCCGAAGGTATGACCCAGGTTGAGCAGCGCGCGGTGGCCGGTGGTTTCGCGCTCATCCTCGGCCACGATCCGCGCCTTGGCGGCGACCGATAGCGCAACCGCATGCGCCCGAGCCTCGATATCCCCGGCGATCAGCGCCGCGCCATGGCTTTCGCACCAGCCGAAGAAGCCGGCATCGCCGATCAGCCCGTATTTGACCACTTCGGCATAGCCTGCGACCAGATCGCGCCGGGGCAGCGTGGTCAGGGCATCGAGATCGGCCAGTACCAGCGCCGGCTGATGGAACGCCCCGACCAGATTCTTGCCCGCCGCGGTATTGATCGCGGTCTTGCCGCCCACGCTCGAATCGACCTGCGCCAGCAGCGTTGTCGGCAGCTGGATGAACCCGCAGCCACGCTTGACGATGGCGGCGGCAAAGCCGGCAAGGTCACCGATCACGCCGCCGCCGAGCGCCAGGATATGATCGCCGCGCTCGACTTCCTGCACCAGCAGCCAGTCCACGGTCGCGGCCAGTTCGGTCCAGCTCTTGGTCGCTTCGCCCGGCGGCAGGATGCGCCACACCGGCTCGTGCCCGGCCGCAAGCAGCGACGCGGCGACAACCGCGCCCCAGGCGGCATGGACGTTCGCGTCGGTAACGATCGGCACCCGCGCCTTGCGCAGCCGCGCGCCGCACTGCCCGGCCAGATTGCGGAGCAGGCCGGCGGCGATACGCACCTCGTAAGGGCGATCCGCGATATCGACGGCGATGGTGGTCATACGCGCCCGATCGTATCGAGCCACCTCAGGATCGCCTGGCTTATCTGCATCATCATGCGGTGATGCGGGCCATTGCCGCTCTTCACATGGATCGGCGCCTCTGCGTAGAAATCTTCACGTTCCGCCTTGAGCCGGGCCAGGATCTCGCGAGCGTTGCCGCCACGCAGCAGCGGGCGGTTGTCCTTGCGCCCGGTCCGCTCGACCAGCGTGTCGAGTTCGGCATCGAGCCAGATCGCGATACCCCGCCGCAGGATCAATTCGCGCGTTGCCGCATGGCAAAAGGCCCCGCCGCCGGTGGCGATCACCTTGACCGCGGGTTCGGCATTCGTGGCGATCCCGCCAGGCGCTTCGCCCATCAACCGGGCGATCACCCGGCGTTCCCCGGCCCGAAAATAGGCTTCGTCGTAAGTGGCGAAAATCTCCGGGATGGTCATCTGCGCCGCTGTTTCGATTTCGTCGTCGGCATCGACGAACGGCATCTCGAGCAGCGCGGCCAGCCGCCTGCCGAGGCTGGATTTGCCGACCCCCATCATGCCCACCAACACCAGCGGACGATCGAGCCGGCCGATCAGCGTGGCCACCACGTCGGCATCGGTCGCCGTGGCCCGCGGCGCAGGAACGGGGGCAGCAGGGGTGTCGCTCGGCATGTCGACGCCGCCTATAGTCACGACCCCCGCCACGCGCAAACTCGCTTGCGCATTCCGCCGGAGGGCAATCGCATATGGCGCACAGGTTGCGAAAAAAGCTTCCCCTCCCGCTTGCGGGAGCGGCTAGGGGTGGGCACCTCTTCCTTACTTTTTCGTTTCCAGGTGACGCGCCTGGCCCTGGGCCCCCCCCCCCCCCCCCCCCGCGCGGGGGGGGGGACACCCCCGAA
>CAXTOI010000466.1:0-3265 GCA_964245645.1 uncultured Novosphingobium sp.
CCCGAGGACCGTGCATGACAACGACCAGAAACGATGGCCCGGCCCCGCGCCACAAGCGGGCGTTGCGCGGGCGTGCCGGGCGGATGGAGGGAGGTCGAGGCAGCGGTCGTTCGGCCAAGGGCGTGGTGCGGCTGTGGGGGCGCCATGCGGTCGAGGCGGCACTGAACAATCCGTTGCGCAGCTACCGCAAGCTGTGGGCGACGCGCGAGGGGGTGGATTCGCTCGCCGGCGACCTGCCGGCTGACTTCCCGCTCGAATATGCGCAAGGCGCCGATCTCGGCAGGCTGGTGGCACGCGATGCGCCGCATCAGGGACTGGTGCTGGAATGCGATGCGCTGGACGATATCTTTCTCGAAGATGTGCTCGACGGCGAGTCCGCGCGGCCGCTCATAGTGCTCGATCAGGTTACCGATCCGCATAATGTCGGTGCGATCCTGCGATCGGCCGCTGCGTTCGATGCGCGCGCGGTGATTACGCAGGATCGGCATGCCCCGCCCGAGTCGGGCGTCGTGGCCAAGTCGGCGTCTGGCGCGCTCGAGATTGTGCCCTGGGTGCGCGTGGTCAATCTGGCCCGTGCGTTGGAAGAAATCGCCAAGGCCGGCTACTGGCGCATCGGCCTGGCCGGCGATGGCGAACTGCCGCTGAGCCGAGCGCTGCCGGTCGGCGCCGTGGCGCTGGTGGTGGGCGCCGAAGGCGAAGGCCTGCGCCACAATATCGTCCAGCATTGCGATGCCATGGCCCATTTGCCGATCAGCGATACAATCGAGAGCCTAAACGTTTCCAACGCCGCAGCAATCGCGCTGTATGCGGTCGCTGTCAGGGATCAGTAATCACAGGTTTGTACTTATGTGTGGCACCTGATTACTGATACCTGATCACTGAACCGCGTCTTTCAGGCCTTTACCGGCCTTGAACTTGGGTTGCGTTGACGCCTTGATCTTCATCGGCTCGCCGGTGCGCGGGTTGCGGCCGGTCGAGGCTTTGCGTCTGGCTACCGAGAATGTGCCGAAGCCGACGAGACGCACTTCTTCGCCGGTTTTCAAAGCGCCGACGATCGATTGCAGAATTCCTTCCACCGCCTTGACAGCATCGATGCGCGACAGGCCGCTCGCCAGGCTGACCGATGCAACGAGGTCATTCTTGTTCATGATCGTATCCCCTGGTTCTGTTGACCAATGTTCATTCGCCCCCAAGCGGCGCAAGCGAATTGAGCGAAATATGAACACGCTGTCAAAGCCAAACCGCAAGATCACCCCGATCACGGCATTTTTTGTAAATGCGACAGGCCTGTCTGAAATATGTCACGTCGTAAAATGCCGCGAACCAGGCGGCATTCCCGATTCGCGGCATTGAAACGCTCGATTGGTGATCGAGTTCAATGTGCCGTGGTTGATCCTGCCCCCGGCAAAGTGTTCGACACTGCCGCCCCCACGACCGGCTGGCTGGCGAGATCGTCGGCCTCGGTCCACTCGATCCCGACCAATGGCTGGGTGAGGACCTTGGCCAGCACTTCGTCGACATGCGAAACGGGGATGATCTCCAGACCTTCCCTGATGTTCTCCGGGATTTCCACCAGATCCTTGCGGTTTTCTTCCGGAATCAGCACGATCTTGATCCCGCCACGCAGCGCTGCCAGCAGTTTCTCCTTCAAGCCGCCGATCGGCAGAACCCGACCGCGCAAGGTCACTTCGCCGGTCATGGCAACATCCGAGCGGACCGGAATGCCCGTCAGCGAAGACACGATCGAGGTGACCATGCCCACGCCGGCCGAGGGTCCGTCCTTGGGCACGGCGCCTTCGGGCAGATGGATATGGATGTCCTTGCGCTGGATCAGCGAAGGCTTGATGCCATAGGCCGGGCTGCGCGCCCGCACGAAGCTGAAGGCCGCCTGCACGCTTTCGTTCATCACTTCGCCCAGCTTGCCGGTGGTGCGAACGGTACCCTTGCCAGGTACGGTCACACTTTCGATGGTCAGCAGTTCGCCGCCTACTTCGGTCCAGGCCAGGCCGGTCACCGCGCCGACCTGATGTTCGTCATCCGAGACACCATGGCGGAATTTACGTACCCCGGCATAGTCGCCGAGGTTTTCCGGCGTGATCTCGACCGACTTCGCCTTGCCTTCCAGGATCGCGCGCAGCGATTTGCGCGCCAGCCGCGCGATTTCGCGCTCCAGCGTCCGAACGCCTGCTTCACGCGTGTAATAGCGGATCACGTCGCGCAGGCCGCCGTGAGTCAGGGTGAATTCACCCTTTTTCAGCCCATGCGCCTCGATCTGCTTGGCGATCAGGTGCCGCTCGGCAATCTCGACCTTTTCGTCCTCGGTATAGCCTTCGAGCCGGATGATCTCCATGCGGTCAAGCAGCGCCTGCGGCAGGTTGAGACTGTTGGCCGTGCAGACGAACATGACGTCGGACAAGTCGAAGTCGACCTCGAGATAATGATCCTGGAACTTCGAATTCTGTTCCGGGTCGAGCACTTCGAGCAACGCCGAGGCCGGATCGCCACGAAAATCCTGGCCCAGCTTGTCGATCTCATCGAGCAGGAACAGCGGGTTCGAGGCACCGGCCTTGCGCAGATTGGTGACGATCTTGCCCGGCAGCGAGCCGATATAAGTGCGCCGATGGCCACGTATTTCAGCTTCGTCGCGCACACCGCCCAGCGACTGGCGGATGAACTGGCGGCCCGTTGCCCGCGCGATCGATTTGCCCAGGCTGGTCTTGCCGACGCCCGGAGGGCCGACGAGGCACAGGATCGGCCCCTTCAGCTTGTTGGTGCGCGCCTGCACCGCGAGGTATTCGACGATGCGATCCTTGACCTTGTCGAGTGCATAGTGATCGGCATCGAGGATGGCCTGCGCGCCGGCGATGTCCTTCTTCAGCTTGCTTTTCTTCCCCCACGGCAAGCCCAGCAGCACATCGAGGTAATTGCGCACGACGGTCGCCTCGGCGCTCATCGGCTGCATCGTCTTGAGCTTCTTCAGTTCGGCCACTGCCTTGGTGCGGGCCTCGGCCGACAGCTTCAGCTTGGCGATTTTTTCCTGCAGCTCGGCCAGCTCGTTGCCTTCGCCTTCCTCGCTGCCGCCCAGTTCGGACTGGATCGCCTTGAGCTGTTCGTTAAGATAATATTCGCGCTGGGTTTTCTCCATCTGCCGTTTGACGCGGCCGCGGATGCGGCGCTCGACCTGGAGCACGCCGAGTTCGCCCTCCATGAAGCTGTAGACCATCTCTAGCCGCTTGAACGCGTCGATCTCGGTGAGCAGCGCCTG
>CAXTOI010000467.1:0-3238 GCA_964245645.1 uncultured Novosphingobium sp.
GCTGGCGCGGGCTTCGGCGGCGGACATTCAGAAGGTTTCCGCCTCGCAACCGTGGATCATGGCGTCGGCGCTGGCGACCAGCGTGGCAAAGGTCAGCCGGTCGCGTTCGGGGACAAGCAAGCGGATATGCGGGTTGCCCGCAATCTGGCGTTCGATGCGCTTTTTCTGGTTACCGGCGCCCAGGACGACCAGACCGATCGGCATCGACTGACTGGCTGCGGTGACCGCATCGACGACCATCGGCCAGCGCTTTTCTGCCGACAGCCGCCCGATCCCGATCAGCAATTGCGCGGACTCGGGAAGATCGCATAGCTCGAGCAATTGCTGGCGCAGAGTCGGGCTGCGGCGGCTGGGCGAGAACACCCCGGCTTCGATCCCCATCGGGTGCAACGTGGTATTCGCGACGCCGCCCCGGGCAAGCCGCGCCTGCAATTCGCCGCTCGCACAGACGATGCGGTCGTAGCTCTGGCCCATCAGCCGCAAGTGCTTCCAGAACGGCTCGAAGCGCCGATCGATCGTTTCGCGGGGCAGGATCGGCCCGAGCCAGCGGTAGGCGTAGGCCGACATGGGATCGGCGTGCATCACCAGCGCGCGGGGCGCGGCGCCTTGCCAGCGCGCCACCATCGACGCACTCCGCCACGGTGAGGAGACTTCGAGAAAATCGGGCGCCAGTTCGTCCAGCGTTCGATGCAGTTCCGCCTCGCTGTCAAAATACCAGTATTTGCGGTCGAGGATGAGGCGCGGATTGGGAATGGTGATGATCCGCGCGCCGGGGCCTTTTTCGATCACTTCGTGGCGGTCACCCGGGGCCAGGATGGTGATATCATGGCCCAATTGCGGTCCGATCGCGAGTTTCTGCTCGACATAGGTTTTCACGCCGCCGCCGTGCGGGGTGAAAAAGGCACATACGTCCACGATCTTCATGTTCGCATGTCCTCCCTTCACCAATTGTCGCGCGGATGCCGAAGTGGAGCTTCCCCTAGCCCGTGTCGGTAGTTCATGACAATAGAGGTGCGGGTAATGCCACCTTGTGTCGCAATACTCGTGTCTTCGGCTGACGGTTTGTGCCAGCCCAGCCGGGGATTGCCGGCAAAGCCGACGCCGTCGCTCCACCAGCTGAATTTGTGATTGGCGTCGCGGTCGTGCAGAACGACGATGCTGTAGCTGCCCGGTCCAGGCACCCGCACGCACAGCGTGACCGGGCCGGCCGCGGGCACGGGTTGCTCAACCCGGCGGAACACCTTGCCCGCATTGACGAGGTCGCTGTCGTCGGCGAGGAAATCGTCGTCATTGGCGGGGTAGACCTCCAGCTTGATCAGCCCGCGGCGGTCTTTCAGGCCGGTAACATCGACCAACAGCGCCGGCCCCGGCTCGCCGGCGCGGCAGCGGCCTTCCGCCTGGCCAAGTTCGGGTGACGAAGACCGGTGGACGTAGCGGGCAAAAGCGACAGTCGGCGCGGACAGCACAGCCAGGATGAGCAGAGGAGGGACGATCCGGGTCAGAATCACGCCTTTCGCGTCGAGATCAGTTCAGCGGTGCCGAAGATCACCCCGACCGCCAGATGGGTAACCAGCAGCAGCCCGGCCATCATTGCCAGCAGATCGCCGATTTCATGTTCGTGGCCCAGCAGGAACACGGCCAACCCGGCAAAGACAACATCCTTGTTGGGGATCAGCGGCAGCCGCGAGATCAGCATGCGCAGCGTCGCCAGCACCAGCCACAAGGCATATTCGACATCGGGCAGCACCAGATGCCACATCAGCGCGGCCAGCCCGACACTCGCGCCGATGCGCAGCATATGCATGGCGGCGATGAACCACAGCGTCGGCCTGGGCAGGGTGAACAGCCGCTGACGGAACAGAAAGATCAGGAACGAGGTGAGCAGCACCACCCCTAGCGACAGGAACGTCGTGCGGGCTTCCATGCCCAGTCCGCTGCTGGAGACCAGCGGCCAGGCCAGCACCAGCATGGCCAGTGTCGCCAGATTGCCGGTCAGCGCCGACAGGATCGTCACATCCTTGATCGCACCGAAGGGCGCGGTCGCCATGTTGAGCCGGCTGCGCGCCCAGGCGTAGAACTGAACCTCGCCGAGGTACCCCAGCAGCAGTTCATTGCTCACCATCTTGCGCAGCAGCGCCGCCATGCCCGAGAACGGCAGTCCCCACAGCTTGCGATAGATCAGCCATTCGATGAATGGAGGGCTGAAATAATACGTCGCGAATACCGCCCAGAACGCCGAGAAGCGCGGGATCATGTGGAGAATGCGCGAAAATGCCAGATCGCGAAACTGCAAGGCGACCATCACCAGCAGCGCGATCGAGATCGCCGCGCTGAACAGCCCCGCAGCGCGCGAGTTTCCGGGCTTGTCGAGCGCTGCCAGATTGACCTTGATATCCGAGGTCAGCTCGCCGGTTGCGAAGCTGTTCTGATACATTCGTGACAACCCTTTTGTCGCGCCATCAACGCGTGCAGGCGGCGGCGCCGTTTTCTCACTATTCTCACGATATTGCAATGTATCAGCTTGAATGCCAGCCAACCAAACACCTCAAGATCTAGGCGCTGTTGGCGTAACGTAGCATGAATGATGTGCCGCGCTCAGGAACTTGCCTTATTGTCGAGCAAGTCGGCATAGCGGGCAATCTGCCGGTCGCGCGCCAGCGCGGTGCAGGTAGCAGCGATCGAGCGGAGCAGCGCGGGCACGCGGGTATCGCCCGGATGGACCGCGAGCCGCGCCACCCTGAGCGGCTTCAGCCCGGTTCGGGCCAGCGCCGCAAAGGCCAGCGAACTGAGTTGGCGGCCGCGGCTGCGGCTGGCCCAGGTGACCACCGGACCCTTGGCCAGGATTTCGCCGGTGGCCGGTTGCCAGACCCGGAAATGATCTTCGGCCAGCGCAAAGCCGCTCGTCGCCAGCGCCTCGCGCGCACCGGGGCCGTAAAGCCAGGCCGGTGCGATGAAGCCGGCAACCGGGCGGCCGATGATGTCCTCGATCAGCTGGCGGCCGTCAGCCATGCGCTGCGCCGCGACATCGCGCGACAAGCCGAGGAACTCACCCTCGCTTGCGGTCATGTGCCGGGCCTTGATGGCCGCCATGCCGCTGTGCTCGGCCAGATCCTTGTGAAACCAGCCATGCGCGAACATTTCCACCCCGGCATCGGACCAGTCGCGCAAGCGGCGCTGGAAGGCGTGGGCCTGCGTCAGCGGCGCCGCACCCCAGTGGTCGGGCACCACAAGCATGGCA
>CAXTOI010000468.1:0-3231 GCA_964245645.1 uncultured Novosphingobium sp.
GCGCCCGGCAGATGGTTCTGCAGGAGGACGCCGGCGACACCTTGTTGCGAACCCTTTTTGGCGCCCAGCGCCCCCTCGCCGCCGGCGACGCCGCCCATTTCATGCGCTTCGTCAAAGGCGATGACACCCTCGAAGTCGGGGCCTGCCCAGGTGAGGATCTGTTGCAGGCGGGTGGCTTCCTCGCGCGCGGAGCGCAGCGTCGGATAGGTGACGAACAGCACGCCTTCGCTGAGCGATAGCGGCTCGTCGATTTTGAAGGCGGACAAGGGCTGGACGTCGGCCGACAAGCCGCCGAGCGCGCTGATGTCGCGTTTGGCGTCCTCCAGGAGAGCTTCGTTCTTGGACACCCAAATTGCCCGGCGGCGGCCCTGCAGCCAATTGTCCAGGATGCAGGCGGCGATCTGGCGGCCTTTGCCCGCGCCGGTGCCATCGCCCAGGAAGTAGCCCTTGCGGTATTCGCGGCCGTCTTCGGCCAGGGTCAGGCCAACGCCTTCCTTGGCGGGCACGAAGCGGCCGGCAATGGTCTGGCTCCAGGCGTGGCCGGCGTAAACCACGGTCTCAAGCTGTGCCGAGGATAGCATTCGCTCAGCGACGGTGCGCTCGGGCAGATGCGGCACGTAGCTGGCGATGGGCGCGGCGATCGAGCCCATGGCCACCGATTCCACCAGCGCAGTGGGATGGTCGCCGGCGGTGGTGAACACCAGGCGGCTCGGCCGATATGGCAAGTAGACGCCAGTTTGTGCGAGCAACGGGGCGGCTTCAATCAGTGTCTGGTATTCCACCGGCAGCACTTCGTTGCGCACCGCCGTGCGCTGGATGCGCAGCGGCGCGGGTTTTGTCGAGCGGATCGCGCGCATCATCGAGAGGCCGCAGATGCGGGGCTTGGCGCCTTCAACCGCAGCTTGGGGCGCAGCTTCGCGCGCGATCAGCGCGATGACATCGAGCAGATCGAGGGTGGTGGCGCGCTGGATGGTGACGGGTGTGATGGTTCCCGGCAACTTATCGATCACGTAGAGCCGCACGGCGATGCCGGTGCCGTGCTTGCCGTATCCGCGCTCAAGCCGGATTGAAGTCTGTACGGTGCAATCGCGCAGCGTTTCGGCGTAAACGTCGCGCAGCCGGGCGCTGTTGGCGAACCAGTCGGGCATGATCGCCACGAGGCGCCCGCGCGGCGAAAGCCGGCGCAGTGCTGCTTGCAGGTGGCGCACGGCGGCGAATTCATCCTGGCCCCGGCCGAGCGAGCGGGAGAACGGCGGGTTCATCAAGACCAGCGTTGGGCGCGGGGCGTCGGCCATATGCGCGTTCAGCACGGCGCCGTCGTGCTGCGTGACAATCGCCGCGGGAAAGGCAAGGCGCAGCCGCGATGCACGCGCCGGATCCAGCTCGTTGAGCTGCCAGGCGGCGCATCTGGGGACATGAGCGGCGAGCAGGCCATTACCCGCGCTCGGCTCCAGGATGATGTCGGTGGGCGCGGGTTGAGCCAGCCATGCAGCCAGGGCGCCAAGTTCGGCCGGCGTCGAGAATTGCTGCCAGGTGATCTGGTCCTCGCTGCGCACGGTTTGCGTCGGCAACGACGCGGTCAGCCGTGCTGCATAATGGACGTGATCGAGGTCGCAAGAAGCGTTGCGGGCACGAAGGTGAAGCGTGGTCGCAAGCTCGAGGATCTCGAAGCTCTGCCGCTGGGTCCAGGCACCCTTGGCGTCGGTACCACCGAAAGCTGCGACCATCGCCGCGTTCAGTGTTTTGCGGTCGATGGCCTGGCTGGCGTCCAGCTGGGCTTGCACAGCGCGTGCGGCGGTCATCTCGCGGGATGTGGTGAGATCGACGAGGTCGGTCATGAGGGTCTCCTGGCAATCCGGGTTTGGATTTCCACCTCTCATTCCCGCTCTTCTTTGCCTTACTGGGCGGCGAGCACCGCCGCCCAATCGTTGTAGGGCGCCGGTGGTTTCATCCGGCGAACCGTCAGGCCCTGCTCGCGATAGACGCTCCAGGCGCGTCGCGCAGCGCGCCGGCCTTCGGCGTCGTTGTCCTCGGCGATGACGATGGTTGTCACCGATGCTGGAAACTTGAGGAGCGACAGTCTTGCCGCACCCAGCGTGCTCCAGCACGGGCCGTGGCCAAGCGCTGTAAACGCGGCAGCGTCTTCCATGCCTTCGGCAAGTCCCAGCGTGTCAGTCGGGACGGCGCCTTGCCAGGCCCCCTGCCCCGGCGACCCGATCATGACCTTTTCGGTATATCCGCCGCCGACCGGATCGAGGAAGATACGCTGGATCGCAGTCAGCTTCCACCCGGCGCGCACCGCGACGAGCAAGGCTGGTTTGAACTTGGTGTCAGGGGTTGGCCCATGCGGACAACGCGGGTGGAAGCGCAAGTCTGGAAGATCCGATAGGAGTTTGCGCGACGCAAGGTAGGTCTCGGCCAGCGTTCCCTTGACCTCGAGCCCCTCACCCCACAGCC
Source organism: uncultured Novosphingobium sp. (assembly GCA_964245645.1). Lineage (GTDB taxonomy): Bacteria > Pseudomonadota > Alphaproteobacteria > Sphingomonadales > Sphingomonadaceae > Novosphingobium. The sequence continues at coordinate 2,458 of CAXTOI010000468.1, forward strand.
GCTCGACGTTAGCCGACCTTGGCGGCATGTCGCTCCAGGTCGGCGCCTTGTAACCGCGATCTGGAACCACCTGGCCGAGCTCGCGTAGGACGCTGGCGCTGTCGCAGCCGGCATAGCAGTGGACAAGCATTCCCAAATCGCCTTGCCGGATCGAAAGACTTGGGGTGCGATCGTCATGGGCTGGGCACCGGCAAAGCGCGGTACGGCCGCTCCATTTCCCGCCGAGCGTCCCCACTAGATCGATCAATTGCTGGGTTGGTTTGAGGGCGATAAGCGCCATGGTGAATTACTCCTGATCCCCACATCTTTCCCCCTTTCCTTTCTGACCAGGAGCGACTCCGAAGTAGTACAAAACAAGAACACTTGCAACGTGGTTAGTCGTGACGACGAAAAGCCGGCGCGCTTTGCCGCGCGCGAAATTCTGTCCGATGTTGTAGCCAAGGTTTGGATGAGTGTCTGGGGGATGCCTGCGCGATGGGCGGTCCTGCCGTGCTTGGCGGTGGCTGTGAACGCCCGCTGCCGCGGCTGCGCCTCGATCAAAGCAGCCACGGCAGTATCAGCCATCATGGCAGGCGACGACACTCGAATCCGTCGCTTGGCGGCAGGACGAGATGAAAATTTAATTCCGCGACGTCAGTGCTTTCTGTGGATCGAGCAAGGTCAGTGCTGCCCCCTGCCCTGCCCCTAGATCGGCATTGTGCCAGCGCCACAAGACCAGGTTTGTGCCCTCTCGGTTCTGCACTGAGGGAAGCAATGCTCCATCCGCCCCTGAGG
>CAXTOI010000469.1:0-3228 GCA_964245645.1 uncultured Novosphingobium sp.
CCCCTGTGGGGCTGCCACCTCCCCCAAGGGGGGAGGATTGGTCAACAATTCGCCCAACATCGCCGGGCGATACGGCGCTTCGATAACATCGGGCATATGGCAGGTCGCAGATATGTCGGTGATCGCCAGCGGCATGCCGTTCCAATGCGTATCGAGGATCGTGCCGACCAGGATACCGGCGTCCAGCGCCACCGCTTCGCCTGGCTCCAGATATATCTCGCAACCGGTATCGGCCTTCACGGCTTTGAGAAATTCGACCAGTTCGTCGCGCTGGTAATCAGCACGGGTGATGTGATGGCCGCCGCCGAAATTGAGCCATTCGAGCTGCGGCAGGAACGGCGCAAGGCGCGGGCGCAAGGCTTCCCAGGTGCGCTGCAGCGGTCCGAAATCCTGTTCGCACAGTGTGTGGAAATGCAGCCCGGCAACGCCTGCGAAGTGCGCCGGCGCCAATTGGTCCACCGGGAAACCCAGCCGGGAATGCGGGGCACAGGGATCGTATTTGGGGACCTCCCCCTCGGCTTGCAGCGGATTGATGCGCAAGCCGATATCGAAGCCGGTCATCGTCTCCAGCAGCGGGCGAAACCGCGCGATCTGCCCCGGTGAATTGAAGATGACGTGATCCGAGATCGCGCAGACCTCGGGCAAGTCCTGCGCCTTGTATCCGGCGCAATAGGTAGCGATCTCGCCCAGATAATGCTCGCGCGCCAGCCGCGCTTCCCACAGCCCCGAAGCGCAGACGCCATCGAGCGCCACGCCGACCAGCGGCGCTACCCGCCACATCGAAAACGCCTTCATTGCCGCCAGCACCTTGACCCCGGCGCGGGCCCGGACATCGGCCAGCACGGCGAGATTGACGCGCAGTCTGGCGGCATCGACGACGAAGGCCGGGCTGTCGACCCGGTCGAGATCGAAATGGGCAAAAGCTCCGGGGTCGCCTGCGCGGGTTTCCATTAATGTGCGTCGAGCTGGGTGGCGATCCACCAGGTGATGCCACCCGGCTCCTTGAACCCGCCCCGTTTATCGGCATCGTCCCGCTGCACCGGCTCCTGCACCGCTGAAGCACCAAGCTCGATCGCTCGCCGGAAGACCGCATCCACATCGGCCACATAGTGATGAAAATGCGCCGGCTGGGCCGGCCAATCCGCCAATGCGCCCCCCATCATCAGCACGATATCGCCCAAGCGGATTTCGGCATGCCGGATCCGCCCGGCGTCATCCTTGATGACTCGCAGACGCTCGCCGCCGAACATTCGTTCGATAAAGCGTAGCGACACTTCCGGATCAGCGAGTATCAGATATGGAGCGATATCGGGGTAATTGTCGGGCTTGTAGCTGGCCATGCGCAATCTCCTGATCAAAATGACAACGGCGCCGGCAATTCCTCCACCGTCCACGGCAGACCCTGCGTATTGAGCATGGCCATGAACGGATCGGCATCGAACTGCTCGACGTTGAACACGCCCTCGCCCCGCCAGGCCCCGGTCAGCATCATCGCCGCGCCGATCATCGCCGGTACGCCGGTGGTATAGCTGACCGCCTGATTTCCGGTTTCTTCGTAAGCCGCCTCGTGATCGCAGATGTTGCGGATGTAGAAGGTCTTTTCGCCGCTACCATCTAGTGCCTCGCCCGTCGCGATATCGCCGATGTTGGTCTTGCCCTTCGTCGTCGATCCCAGTGAGGCGGGTTCGGGCAGCACCGCCTTGAGGAACTGCAGCGGGACGATCTCCACGCCGTTGTAGAGCACCGGATCGATCCGCGTCATGCCGACATTCTGCAGCACGGTCAGATGCTGGATATAGGCATCGCCAAAGGTCATCCAGAACCGTGCCCGCTCCAGTTCGGGGATGAATTTCGCCAGGCTTTCGAGCTCCTCATGGTACATCATGTACATGTTGCGCGAACCGACTTCGGCGAAATCGAAACTCTGCTTCACGCCCATCGCCGGGGTCTCGACGAATTGTCCATTCTGCCAGTGCCGCGCCGGCGCGCTCACTTCGCGGATATTTATTTCCGGGTTGAAATTGGTGGCAAAGGCCTGCCCGTGATCGCCGCCGTTGCAATCCAGGATGTCGAGCAGGCGGATGGTGCGCAGCTTGTGCTGCTTCAGCCACATCGCAAACACGCTGGTCACGCCGGGATCGAACCCGCTGCCCAGCAATGCTATCAGCCCGGCTGCGCGAAAGCGCTCGTGGTAGGCCCATTGCCAATGATATTCGAACCTGGCGACATCCTTTGGTTCGTAATTTGCGGTATCGAGGTAATGCACGCCCGCGGCCAGACAGGCATCCATGATCGCCAGATCCTGGTAGGGCAGCGCCAGGTTCACCACCAGTTGCGCGCCCGTAGCCCGGATCAGCGCGGTGAGCGCGGGTACATCCTCGGCATCGATCTGGTGCGTGTCGACCATCTGCCCGGTGCGCGCGAGCACCGAGGCCGCAATGGCGGCGCATTTGCCCAGGGTTCGGCTGGCCAGGGTGATCCCGGTGAATATCTGCGGGTTCATCGCCATCTTGTGAACGGCGACCGAGCTTACGCCGCCGGCGCCGATTACCAGAACCTTGCTCACCGCTATCTCCCAGAGCTTGCCGTCGCGATGCGCATATAAGACGACATCGCGACAGGGCAATGACAGTCCGGTCGGTTGACAATCGCGACGTGCCGGCCTTATCTCCGGAGAGAGGAAGCACCATGATCGCCTATGCCATTTTGAAGCCGATGGTCGCCTTGGCGGGCTGGACCATGGTCATGTGGATCTGGATGTATGCCACCCGGCTCCCGGCGTTGTTTGCCGCCAAGGTCGATGCCGATCAGATGGTGCGCACGCCCGGGGTGACGCTGGATACGCTTTTGCCACCGAAGGTGCAGTGGAAAGCGCATAATTACAACCATCTGCATGAAGCGCCGACCGTGTTTTACGCGGTCGCACTGGTGCTCGCCCTGATCGGCGAAGGCGGCAGGTGGGGCACGGTGATCGCCTGGGCCTATGTCGCTTTGCGCGTGGTGCATTCGCTGGTGCATGTCACGTCCAACAAGGTGCAGCTGCGTTTCGCGATCTTCACGCTGTCGAGTCTGTGCCTGATGGCGTTGATCGGCCGCGCGGCACAGACGCTGTTCCTCAGCTAGAGTTTTGTTGCCGCATCGCTGATTGCCGGTGCCCACTTTTGGCGCGACGTCTAGAGCATCGCGCATGAAAACGGAATCGCCCGCTTCCGTTTGGCTAAGAAATGT
>CAXTOI010000470.1:0-3214 GCA_964245645.1 uncultured Novosphingobium sp.
GTGCTGCAGGCAGCCAGGGTGGCCAGCACGACCATGGCGATCCCGGCGCGGATGCGGCTTGGCCAACGCGGCGATGATGCTGTCATGTTATTCCAACTTCCCGGTATGTCGTTGCGGAGGTTGCGCCGCCCGCAGCATATTCTTGGCGCACCACTTATGTAAAACGGCGCTCGATCTGCGCGACGCTGCGACCAGCCTTAGTCCCGGCACACAGTTAAGAAAATGCCCGGAGCGCTGGTCTGCACTCCGGGCACGATAGAATTCCGCCTGCCCGAGCAAGACGCCCTGATCAGCGGCGGCTGCCCATGAAGCGCAGCAGGAACATGAACATGTTGATGAAGTCGAGATAGAGGCTCAGCGCGCCCATGATCACGACCTTGCCGACGGACTCGCTGCCGGCGACCTGGAAGTACATGTTCTTGAGCTTTTGCGTATCATAAGCCGTCAAGCCGGCGAAGATGAGCACACCCAGCACCGAGATTGCCAGGCCGAGGCCGGGCATCGGGAAGAAAGCGTTGATAAGCATGGCGATGATGATGCCGAACAGGCCCATCGTCAGGAATGCGCCCATGGCCGACAAGTCACGCTTGGTGGTGTAGCCGACCAGGCTGAGCCCGGCGAACGCGCCGGCGGTAGCGAAGAAGGTCGTCGCGATCGAGGAGCCGGTGTAGACGAAGAAGATCGACGACAGCGACAGGCCCATCGCCACGCAGAACGACCAGAACAATACCTGCAGCGTAGACAACCGCATGCGGTTCACGCCGAAGCTGATCGCCATGACGAAGCCCAGCGGCGCCAGCTGGATCACGAAGCGCAGCGGCGTGTTGAAGATCGCCAGCGCCATACCCGAGCGGGCGAACAGCATCGCGACTACCCCCGAGAGCAGGATGCCCGAGGCCATGTAGTTGTAAATCGACAACATATACTGGCGCAGGCCGGCATCGCTGCGCGCTGCGCGACCGAAGCTTCCGCCGACGCCCGGAGCCGCGCGAAAGCCCGTCTGCGTGGGCTGCGGGTCATTCCAGATTGCCATCTAATCAAACTCCTGTTCTGCCGGGCCGCAATGGCCGGCAGTTGCTATGTATATCGTGCCGATGCCGATTATTTTCAAGCGAAACCGGTAATGTTGCTCCGCCTATCGCACGCGGATTGTTACGGCAGACTTAACCGCGGGCGATGGCGGCCATTTCGGCGCTGCGATCGCTGGCCGCGCCCAGGGTTGCGGTGATCAGATGGCGCAGCGCATCATCCCTGTCGAGCACGTCGAGCCCCGCTTGCGTTACCCCGCCGGGGCTGGCGACGCGGCGCTCCAGTTCGCCCGGGTCATGCGGCGATTCCGCGGCCAGTACGGCGGCGCCTTCAACCATCGCCAGCGCCATACGACCGGCCTGATCGCGCGGGACGCCTTGCGCCACGGCGCTGTCGGCCAGCGCGGCGATGAAGCGATAGACGAACGCGGGGCCCGATCCGCCAAGCGCGGTGACCGCATCGAGCAGGCTTTCGTCCGCCAGCCATTCGGGCGTGCCGAGGGGTTTCATCAGCGCCAGGATCGCATCCCGCTGCGCGACATCGGCGCCTCGCGCGACCAGCGCCACGGGCGATTTGCCGATCGCTACGGCAAGATTGGGCATGACCCGCACGATCGTTCGGCTTTGCGGCAGCCGCGCGGCCAGCGTAGCCAGCTCCACGCCGGCCAGCATTGACAGCACCACGGTATCCGGTGCGAGCGCCGCTACGAGTCCGGGGACGATCTGACCGAGCATATGCGGCTTGAATCCCAGCAGCACTGCATCGAAGGGCTGGGGCCGGCTATCCGCCGCCGGCAGCGCGCGCAGCAGCGCGACCCCGGCGGGAACCTCGGCCAGCCGGGGGGCGACGACGGTGAACCGATCCGGCGCAAAGCCGGCGGCCAGCCAGCCCGCCAGCATCGCGCCGCCCATGTTGCCGCAGCCGACCATCAGCATGTGGCGGGGCCAGGACGCCGGCACCATCACGCCTCTCCGGCGGCATCGACCAGGGCGCTGGCAAGGGCTTCGGCGGGGGTCTTGTCGCCCCACAGGATGAACTGGAAGGCAGGGTAGAAGCGATCGCATTCCTCGATCGCCAGTTCGACCGCCATCTGCGCCTGCGACAGGCTGAGCATGCCGTCGTCGCTCAGCATCAGCCCGTGGCGATAAAGCAGCACCGAGCCATTCGACCAGATATCGAAATGCCCGAGCCATAGCTGTTCGTTGATCAGCGCCAACACTTCGACCATTGCCGGGCGCTTGTCGTCGCCGATGCGAATGTCGGGCATGCACAGCAACTGCAACACATTATCCTCGGAGCGCCAGATGCCGCGCAGCTGATACGTGGCCCAGCTCGCCTGCACCTCGGCGGTGATTTCATCGTCATTGACGAATTCGTGGTTCCAGCCGCGCGCCTCGAACAAGGCGGCGAGCATGTCCACTGGTGCGGCATCCTCGTGGCGGTCGCTCGCGGTTTCCATTACTTTCATGTCCGTCGATTCATCATGCCGAAGGGATGCGTCAGGCCGGGCTGCGGGGACAACAATACGGCGCGACGCGGCTGCGCAAAACTGTACAACCTTGTTGAAGCCCTGTGGATAACCGGGGAATAATACAGTGTTTCATAAGTTGCGACCTATGTCTCCCTCCGTGTTGGGAAGGTTGGGAGGGTGTACACGCCAATGCCGACGCGCGGCCTGTCGGCCACGCTCCACCCCCAGCCCCTCCCCGCCGGGGAGGGGAGAATGGGGCGGAACGAGCGAGACGTGGGATAACGCTTGAGCGCATACATCGACTCCCGGTCATGACTCATCCAGCGGGTCGACCACTTGTCCGGCGGGACTCGTCCAGACGAAGGCCGAGGGGTGATCGGCGCGGTGCAGCTTTTCGGTAAAGGCGGTGGCCGCCTTGTCGGTGTCGAAGGGGCCGACCAGCAGACGGTTGGTGCGTGCCCAGCCGCTGACGAAGGGCTTCTTGCCGTGGAACAATTCGGGATCCTCCTTCACCATCCGCCGCCAGTCGAACACGATCCGGTCGGGATCGCGGCCGACACCGAGTTCGACCCAGATCCGGCTGGGGTGCGAGGGCGGCGGCGGTGGCGGCGGCGTAGCGCGCGCCGGCTTGATCTTGCGCAGATCGACGGCGCCGCGCTCCGGGGTGATATCCACCATGGCCGGCGACATCGCCGAAAACGCCTCCGAAAAACT
>CAXTOI010000471.1:0-3209 GCA_964245645.1 uncultured Novosphingobium sp.
CACCCAGCGCCCATTGACCCCGTTCCACCAAGCGCTCGCTACCACCGGCGAATTGCTGGCGCGCGATCCGCATAATGGCCAGCGCCTGTTCGATCAGGCGCAGAGTGTCTATTGGGTAGGTTATGTCGCTTATCAGCGTGGGCTGGCGAAGGAGGCGGAAGCGCAGTTCCGCGCTTACCAGAATTATGCCGATGAACTGGTGCGGATCGACCCCGGGAATGCCGACTGGCAGATGGAGGTGTCCTATGCCAGCAGCAATCTCGGTACGCTGCTGCTGGACGAAGGCCGCTATGCCGAAGCGGCGGCCGCCTTTGCGGCAGCGCTGTGGATTGTCGAGGCCGCTGCCCGGCGCAAACCGGCCGATGCGGAAGCTCAGATCGAGGTGGGCCAGGACTTGTCCTGGCTGGCGACCGCACAGGACCGGCTGAACGATACGGCGACCGCGATCGCCTTGCTGCGGCGGGAATTTGCCATTTACCAGGGCGTTCTGGCCAGCGATCCTGAAAACATGATTGCCCGCAGCAGCGCCATCACCGCGCTGCAATCGCTGGGGCGGCTGGAGTTGATGAACGGCAATATCGCGCAAGCCAGGCAATATTATAATTCGAGCGATACGCTGATCCAGCAGGTCGTGCTGAAAGATCCGAACAACACGCATTCGCAGGAAATCAGGCTCAAGATTTTGTACGGCCTGGCGAATGTTGCCTACTACGCCGGCGACCTGAAGACGAGCCGGGCGGTACTGGCCACCGCGGATCGATCACTTGCGTTGCTGAAAGCGCGTGATCCCAGAAATGTGCATTGGACGGTCGATCTCACGAGCTTCCTCGATATGCTGCGGGGCTCGCTGGTGCAGGCATCTGGCGACTGCGCCGCCGCCGTGCCGATTTTCACCGAGGTCGCCACAAAGCTGCATCAGCGAACCGGCACCGACGAAGCGGACAAGCTCGCGCTGGGATGGGCGGAGCAACGCGCGGGCGACTGCCGCGCGCAGGACGGCGACCGGCCGGCGGCCATTGCGGCCTGGCAGACAGCGCTGGCCGATCTCACCGGCGGTGCGGCGGCGCCGACATCGACCGAAATGGCCATCCGCTATGCGGTGCTGAAGCGACTGGGCCGGATTGACGAAGCGCGGCAGCTTGGCGTGACGCTGGATGCCAGAGGCTATCGCCATCCCTATTATCTGCGCGAGAAGCTGGGACGTTTGCGGGAATAGTCCCGCTCGGACAATTTGCACCCGTCGCGCGCGGCGGCGCTGCGTTCAGCTTTTGGCCTTGGTTTTGCGCTGAGCCTTTGGAGGTTCTTCAAGTGGCACCGGCTTGCGCGGTTTCTTCGGCTTCGGATGCGGATGCGGAGCGGGACCGAGACCACCCGTGTTGACGATGTGCGGCATGATTGTCTCCTTTCGAACAGGACGAGGCGTTGCTGTCGCGGTTACACCGGCGGGCAGGATTGCAGCAGCGAAGGGTCAAGGCTGATGAAAAAGTCAGACTCTCCCACACGAACCAGAAAGATGCCCAGGGCATAGCTGTACGTCCGCTCCGACCTGGGGTCGCCGTTAAAGAAGTTCTTGTTGTAGAGCAGGATCTGCACGTCGTTGATCGCGGCCGCCCACATATGCGCCTTCTTCGGCGGTATGCCTTTGGGGTTGAGCAGGAAAATGCCGCAGGTGTCGGTCGGGGTCGCGAATATCGCGTGAACAGGGTTGCCGTCCCGGTCGAAAATATACGGTCGCAGCGTGAACGTCGTGAAAATCGACCTGTCGTATTTCTTATCGTCCCGGCTTTTGAATTTGATCAGGTCCAGATCGATGGTGCCCGTGACGGCATCGACCAGGCCCGGCATCGCTGGCATAGAACTGGTTTCGACATAAGTCGCCGTGACCGAGAAATTATCGTCGAGTGCATTTTGCTGACCAACAACGAAGACATCGATAGCTAATGTTCTAGGTATCGCCATGCCCGTTCCAATCCCATGAAGGCCCCCGCCGGATAAATAGCTGGCCATTGCCGCGAGGACGTCCGGCTATGGTCGGCACTTCTTTCGCCAGGAGGCGGCAACGTACGGAAACCCGGTGCTGTTCGCCAACTGTATACGACAGCATAGCGCAGATGTTCGAAGGTTCAATGCCGCTTGCTTCGACTGGCCCGGCCGCACGAAAGGGCCAGCACAAATTAGGCTATCTGGCGCTTTGCCCGTCGGCCGCTTATAGGCCCGGATAACACCCCGGCATTCAGCCACCCGCGAGGATTTCGTGATACACAGCACCCCTTTATCACTTAGGACTAGGGCCTTGATGGCCCGCGGCACGGCGTTTCTGGGCAGCGACCATGCCATTTTGTGCGGGGCGATGAGCTGGGTTTCCGAGCGGCAACTCGTGTCGGCAATCAGCAATGCCGGGGGCTTTGGCGTGATCGCTTGCGGCGCGATGACGCCGGACCTGCTCGATCGGGAGATCCGCGCGACACGCGCGCTGACGGGCCGGCCCTTCGGCGTCAACCTGATCACTATGCATCCGCAACTGTTTGAGCTGATCGCGGTGTGTGCCCTGCACAGCGTCAGCCATGTCGTGCTGGCGGGCGGCATTCCGCCCAAGGGCAGCATCGAGGCGCTGAAGCAGGCGGGAGCGAAAGTGTTCTGCATCCCGCCGACCCTGGCTTTGGCCAGGAAATACCTCCGTTCGGGTGCCGATGCGCTGGTGATCGAGGGGTCGGAGGCGGGCGGGCATATCGGCCCGGTTTCAACCAGCGTGTTGGCGCAGGAAATCCTGCCCACGCTGGCCGGCGAGGCGCTGATCTTCGTCGCCGGTGGGATTGGCCGGGGCGAGGCGATCGCCGGCTATCTCGAGATGGGCGCAGCCGGCGTGCAGCTGGGCACGCGCTTTGCCTGCGCCAGCGAGAGCATCGCCCATCCGGCGTTCAAGAAGGCGTTCTTTCGCGCCTCGGCGCGCGACGCGATCGCCAGCGTCCAGGTCGATCCGCGCCTGCCGGTGATCCCGGTGCGCGCGTTGAAAAACAAGGGCACCGAGGAATTCACCGCCAAGCAGATCGAGGTGGCCAGGCTGCTCGATGCCGGCACGGTCGACATGGGCGAGGCGCAATTGCTGATCGAGCGCTTCTGGGCCGGCGCGCTGCGCCGCGCGGTGATCGATGGCGACGTCGAGACCGGCTCGGTCATGGCGGGCCAATCGGTCGGCATGGTCACCAGGG
>CAXTOI010000472.1:0-3196 GCA_964245645.1 uncultured Novosphingobium sp.
GCGGTGGCTGGGGCGGCGGTGATGCCGGCGGTGGCGGCGGATTTTCAGGTGGCGGCGGCAGCTTCGGCGGCGGCGGCGCTTCGGGCAGCTGGTAGGGGCGCGCCATGATCGACAAGCCGGGAGCTGCGGGTTTTGGGCCCAATCATTTCGCCTTGAGCGAAGGCGATCGCGACAGGATCGCGGCGGCGGTGCCCGCTGCCGAGGCGCATACCGCCGGCGAGATCGCCACCATCCTGGCCGATCAGTCGGATGGTTATGAAGATATTGCCTTGCTGTGGTCGGCACTGATCGCGCTGCTGGGGCTGGCGCTGCTCAGTCTTGCGCCACAATTGTTCTTGGGGTTGATCGACCGCGCCATGGGCAGTTGGGATACGCAGTGGCTGCCCGGCATGTCGTTCGCGCTGGCAGCCGCGGCCGCGACGATCCTGTATGCTGCGACCTGGCTGGTGCTGCGCTGGCGCGTGTTGCGGTTTGCGCTGGTGCCGGGCGCGATCAGGCACAGCCGGGTCCGCGCCAGGGCCGTCAGCTATTATCGTGTCGGCACGGAAACGCGCACCTCCGGCGGCACCGGGGTGCTGATCTATTTGTCGCGCGCCGAGCGCCGCGCCGAAATCGTCACCGACCCGGCGGTGACCGCCGAAATTCCCGTGCAGGAATGGGGCGCGGCAATGGCGGCAATGGTGGGCCATATCGGCGACAATCGTGTTGCCGACGGCATGATCGAAGCGATTGCCAAGGTCGGGGCCATCCTTACGCAGCATTTTCCGCGTGATGCGCATGACCGCAATGAGCTCCCGGACCGCGTGATCGAGGTATAGATGGTCGACGAGCCAGAAGAGATCGTCTGGCAGGGGCGCTTCGTCACCGCAAAGAAGCGCGGCAAATGGGAATATGTCAGCCGCGCGCGCGATATCCGCGCCGCCGTCATCCTGGCGATCGATGACACCGATCATGTCCTGCTGGTCGAGCAATATCGCACCCCGCTGGGCCGCAACTGCATCGAACTGCCCGCGGGTCTGATCGGCGACCATGATGACAGCATCGGCGAAGACACGCTGATCGCCGGCGCGCGCGAACTGGAGGAGGAAACCGGCTATCGCGCCGGCCGGATCGTATCGCTCGGCGATTTCTGGTCCTCACCCGGCATGGTCAGCGAGAGTTTCACCTTGCTGAAAGCCTATGATCTGGAACGGATCGGTCCCGGGGGCGGTGTCGATGGCGAAAACATCACCGTGCATCGCGTCTCACTGACGGAGATCGAGGCTTTCCTGACCGAGCGGCGGGCGCGGGGCGATGCGATCGACGTCAAGCTGCTGGTGCTGCTGGCCCCGGGATTCCTTGCTCGCTGACCCTCTTTCTGGTTTGCAGCTACAGCGTTTGAATGATCGCGGAAAAATCCAGCCCGCCGTTGCCCGCGGCCGCATAGGCTTCGTATAATTCGGCGGCGCGTCGGCCCATCGGCACCGTAGCGTTGGCGGTCTGCGCCGCATCCATCGCCAGCTTCAAATCCTTCAGCATCAGCGCCGTGGCAAATCCGCCTTGATAGCCATTGTCGGCCGGGCTTTGCGGGCCGACGCCGGGCAGCGGGCAATAGGAGGTCATCGACCAGCACTGGCCGGACGACACTGAAGCGATATCGTAGAAGGTTTGCGGGTCGAGGCCGAGGCGCTGGGCCATGGTGAAGGCTTCGCAGGTGCCGATCATGTGGATGCCGAGCAGCATGTTGTTGCAGGCTTTAGCCGCCTGCCCCGCGCCGCTGCCGCCCGCGTGGATCACCGCCTTGCCCATCGCCGCCAGGATCGGTTGCGCCCTGGCAAAAGCATCGTCGCTGCCGCCGACCATGAAGGTCAGGCTGCCGGCGCTGGCTGCAGCGATGCCGCCTGAAACAGGGGCATCGACCATCGCATAGCCCGCGCCGGTTGCAGCCTCGGCCACGCCGCGTGCGGTGGCCACGTCGATCGTCGAGCAATCGAGCAGCAGTGCGCCGGCCGGCGCCCCATTCTTGCCATCGATGCCGATGACATCGCCGCGATACATGCTATCGACGATCTTGCCGTTAGGCAGCATCGACACCACGGCGTCGACGCCCGCCACGGCCTCGCGCACGGTCAAGAAGGTTTCGCAGCCATGTTCGCGAGCGCGGTCCAGCGCGGCGGGGGCGAGGTCGAAGGCGCGCACGGCATGCCCGGCCTTCACCAGATTTGCGGCCATGCCACCGCCCATGTTGCCAAGACCGATGAAGGCGATGTGCATGGCTCAGCGGCCTTTCCAGACGGCGGGGCGTTTTTCGACGAAAGCGGTCATGCCTTCGGTCTTGTCCTCGGTGGCAGTGAGGATCTGGAACAGTCTCCGTTCGCTGAGCAGGGATTGTTCCAGCGTGGTCTCGAAGGCGAGGTTAACCATTTCCTTGTTGATCAGACTGGCGACGCGGCCCATGCCGGCGATCGTGGCGGCCGCGGCCAGTGCTTCATCGACCAATCTGTCGAGCGGCACCACGCGGCTCACCAGCCCTGCCCGCTCCGCTTCGGCGGCGTCCATGTTGCGCCCAGTCAGGCACATATCCATCGCCTTCGCCTTGCCGACCGCGCGCGTCAGCCGTTGCGAGCCGCCCATGCCGGGCGCGACTCCCAGTTTGATCTCGGGCTGGCCGAATTTCGCATTTTCAGCAGCAATGATGAAGTCGGCCATCATCGCCAGCTCGCAGCCGCCGCCCAGCGCAAAGCCGTTCACCGCGGCGATCCACGGCTTGCGGGTCGGGCGAACGACCCCGGCCTGCCAGCCTGAGAAGAAATCCTCCAGGAAGAAATCGACCCCGGTTTTTTCCGCCATCTCCTTGATGTCGGCACCCGCGGCGAAGGCTTTTTCGCCAGCGCCGGTGAGCACCGCGCAGCCTTGCGACGCCTCGCTTTCGAAGGCGGCAAAAGCCGCGATCAACTCGGCCAGGACGGTGGAATTGAGCGCGTTGAGCGCCTGCGGGCGATTGAGCGTGATGAGCGTGACCGCCCCCCGCTGTTCGACGATCAGGGTTTCATAGCTCATAGCGGTTTCCATTCCTCTGCGGCGGAGAGAGGCGCAAAGATCGCCTCGACCAGTTCGTCGGACACACCCTGTGGCGTGGCCGGATGCCATCGGGGCGCGTTATCCTTGTCGACGATCACCGCCCGCACCCCCTCGACAAAGTCGGGCCGCATCAGCA
>CAXTOI010000473.1:0-3190 GCA_964245645.1 uncultured Novosphingobium sp.
ATCGCGACGTCGCAACGCTGACCCCGCGCAAGGAGATCGCCCCGCTGGTCATTCCCGACGACATCACGAACCTGGCATCGCTCCATGGCTTCATCAAATTTCCTGACGGCTTCCCGGCTGCGCGGGTAATCCTGAAGTGGGAAAACTACCCCACCGTCGCTAACGACTTCGAGCCGCGAGATGACTTTAAGCCACGCGGGCGAACCCGCTCCCGGGCGACGCGCAGCGAGCCACCAAACGGGCAAGGCGCGGGTGAGAAGATGGCAGCAGAGGTGGTCCACACGGCAGCCCAGCAACCCGCAACAGAAGATGGCGCGGCGCCGGTTCCGGTAGTGCACGCCGGGACGCCGGAGGATGCGGCGACGAGCGCTGCGGAACAGGGGGCCGAAGAGGCGGGAAAGGACGTCACCAAAAACGAGGAAGGGGATTCGCGTACTCGCCATATCGAGCAGGCCAAGGGCCAGATCGAACCCGAGGAACATAGCCTCAAGGTCGATGCGCCCAAGCCGCAGACGGACAGTGTTCCTCTCCTTGACCAGCGAAATATGACCGAACAGGTGAGCCCCGAGCTTGCGCAGTCGGCTAAATCGCTGTCGGCCAGCTTCGATGTGATCCAGGACCTCAACGCCGGCCAGGCGGCCAATCCCTCCGGACAGCTCGGTGATGAAACCGACAATCCGATTGACAGCATCCTGCGCGAGCCTGCGCTGTCCTTAACGCCGAACGAAGTCAGCCAGGGCCGCACCGTCGCCAACGACAATGCGATGACCAAGTCGGCCAAGCCGATCGAAGACCCGACCGCCGGTATCATGCGCTACGAGCTTACTAACGACTTCTCCGGCGACCATCTGCCCAAGCCCAAACGTCACCTTGATCTCGATGACGAGATGGAGCTGTGACCATGAACAAGAAGGATCCATACCGCGGCATAAACCGAAGTGCCGCGCGTCCTGCACTGCCCGCGCCAGCTGCCCGTCGTGCGCTGCTGCGTGCGAGTCAGAGGCTAGATGGACGGATATGGTCCATCATTGTGCGCGCCTGGAACTGGGTGCCATTCGAGCGGGTCTGTCCCTCCTCAGGCGGGGAATGGTAAAATGCTTTCCATGGCCCCAGTGAGCAGCGCCGGCGGCTCTGCAAACTACTTCGCGAAGGACAATTACTACTCCAACGAGGAGTCCGCCGAGACCTCGTTGTGGTACGGCTCTGGCGCCGAGATGCTGGGACTGGCAGCCAGCCAGGAGCTCGAAACCGACACCCCTGGCAACGATGGGCGACCGGTCGAGGACCCATCGAATCTCGCCGCAGAAGAGAAGGCGGGCAGCGAAGCCGAGCTCAATGAGCCTGACGCAGATGAGCCAGGCATTGCTACCCCCGCCGACGCCAGCAACGCCGACGCTGCCGAACAGCTTGCGAGCGAAGAGCCTGACGATGGCACGCATGCCGAGGAGAAGCAGGCTGGCGCCGAAGCCTCGGTCCAGGGCACCTCGGAGCTGGCCCCAGAGCCCGTCAGCGACGTCGCTGCCACCGATGCAGCGTTAGAAGCAAACGCCTCTCGCGATGCCTCCCACGACGGCGAGCGACCCGCGCTTGCCCAGGATGTCGACGCAGATATCAATGTCGCCAGTCTGCCAGCCTTGCCGATCGAGCCTACCCCCGACGAGACCATTAGTTCGGCTGCCAGACGCGGGCAGAACCTGCCGCTCAGCAACCCGAGCGGCCGGGTCGATCCGACAACGTTCGAGAACATTCTAAACGGCAAGCTTCCGGACGGCACCCAAGTCGGCGAACCAGGCAAACGCGCGCTCGGAATGGACCTTACCTTCTCTGCGCCAAAATCCGTCTCGGTGCTCGGCCTGATCGGCGGTGATAAGCGCCTCATCGAGGCGAACATGAAAGCTGTGCAGAGCGCGATGCGCTTTGCCGAGAAGCACTTTGCGGAAGGACGGGTAAAAGAACACGGAAGCGCGATCCCCGTCCGGACCGGCAACCTCGTCTATGCCCTGTTTGCCCACGACACGAGTCGCGCACTCGATCCGCAAGCCCATGTCCATGCGGTCATCGCCAACATGACCCGGATGCCGAACGGCGACTGGCGATCGCTCCACAATGGCCAGCTGTGGAAAAACAACACCGTCCTGGGTTCCGTCTACAACGCCGCCTTGCGCGAGAACATAGAGAAGCTGGGCTACAAGGTCGAACTCGCCGGCAAGCATGGCTCCTTCGAGATCGTCGGCGTACCCAGGAACGTGCGCGAAGCCTTCAGTCAGCGCCGCGAACAAATCCTGGCAAAGGCGGCGGAACTTGGCACCGCTACGCCAGAAGGCATGAACACAATCACGAGGACCACACGCGATGCCAAGCTCAATTCCCCCGATCACGAGGTTCTGCATGCGCAATGGGAGCAGCGCATCGCCGAGCTGGGCTATGACCCGCGCCTGACGATCGCGGACGCTGCGCTGAGCCTGTCAGGCCCTCGCAATACCATCGAGAAGGGCGCCGCGATGATCGCCGCGCTCAAGAACCGGTTCGAGGCCGCCGCCGAGGTTTTGCGCAGCCCCAAGGATCCGCTGCTGGACGGCCGGACCGCGACTTTGGGCCGCAGCGTGGAGGCCCGCACCCAGATCGCGGTCGCCAGTGCGATCCGCCACCTCGACCAGCGCGAAGCCGCAATGGGCATCCACCAGATCACCAAGACCGCGCTTGACCAAGGCCTCTCTGGCGTCACCCTGGAGACGATCGCCACCCGCGTGGCGCAGCTGATCCGCAGCGAGCAGCTTGTCCCCGGCGTGTCCGGGCGTGCCGACCGCCAAGTGACGATGGTCGCCACAAAGGAGGCGATCGCTACCGAAAAGACCATCCTGGCCAATATTACCGCCGGGCGCGCGACCATGAAACCTGTCGTCATCCCCAGCTTTGCCGCCGACCTGCTCCAGGACGTCGCCGGCATGCAAGAGCTGAATGCCGGACAGCTGGCGGCCGCCTCGAGCATCGTTTCATCGACCGATCGGATCATCGCCGTCCAGGGCATCGCCGGCGCCGGCAAGTCGACCATGCTGGGCACCGCCGCCCGCGTCCTCGAAAACAATGGCAAGAATGTGCTGGGCCTGGCGTTCCAGAACAAGATGGTCGCAGATCTGGCCGAGGGCGCCGGCATCGAGGCGCAGACGCTCGCCTCCTTCCTGATGCCCTA
>CAXTOI010000474.1:0-1504 GCA_964245645.1 uncultured Novosphingobium sp.
GTCGTGGACCGATCCTTCGCCGGCGTAGGCCTCTGCGCACCATCTCAGGAACGCACTATCCTCAACCGGATCACGATCCGCGCGTTCATGGTAGGACGCGCCGCTCATCGAGAGATCGGCCCAGGGCGAGATTAGCACCAGCCCATCGGGCATCCTGGTCCCGTCGTCCCGCAGCGCCATGGCGAGCGACAAGGCAAGCCCGCCGCCGGCAGAATCGCCGATCACGAAGAGGGGCCGTGATGCCGAGGTCGCCAGCCAATCATAGGTGGAGCGAATATCGTCGAGTGCCGCAGGAAATGGGTGCTCCGGCGCGAGCCGGTAATCAGGATGGAATATCCTGGCTCTTGCTTCTCGCGCAATACGAGACACGAACTCGCGTGAATCGTTCAGTCCGCCTAACGTGAGCCCACCGCCGTGAACATAGAAGATGGCCACATCGCCGGCATCTGGAGTGGAAATCCATTCGCAGGCTTGGCCAGCCGCCTCCAGCTTAATCACCTCTACGTCTCCGGCCAGCGCGACCTGTGCCTTGTTCATCGCCTGTCGCCGTGCGTCCAACGGAACATCGCTGCTGAGGAGCGCTTTTCCCCGTTTCATCAAGCTGAACAGCCGCGCACGTTCGGCGTCGCGAACGTCTTGATCCATGGCTATGCTCCTGAAACGCCGACGCCGCCAGCAAGGCTTGCCGCCGCGCCATCGATCGACGACATCGGCGGGGGGGCTTGGCCATCCGGAGGCCACGCCTCCATATGATCGGCCAACGGGACATCAAGGCTGCGCAGCAGCGACGAGATAAAGGCCCATGTCGCGATCGCCAGCGCGGCATCGATCGACTGATCGAGCGACAGCAGTTGCACCAGCGCGGACCAGTTGTGATCTGTGATGCGGCCGCAATCGACGACATCATCCGCGGCGGCAAGCACGGTTCTGTCCCGCTCGTCGAACCGCGCGCTCGTCTGCCAATCTCTTACCGCGATCATGTCCCCGGCGGGCAAGCCCAGATCGGCGGCGAGCCGCCAATGCTGGGTCCACTCGAACGCGGAATCGGTGCGCCAGGCGATCCTCAGGATGGCCAGTTCGCGCAGGCGCGGATCGAAAGATGATTTGAAGATCTGCAGGGTCACCAGGCGGTGGATAGCTTGAGCGATTTTCGGGCGATGAAGCAGTGCCCGCCAGATAGGCTGATCGGCGAGGTTGGCGGTCATGCCGATCTCAGCCGCAAGGCGAGCGGCGTCGGCCATCTCGATCAGAGGAACCCGCGGCGCGCCTGTCGAAATAATCACTTCATCGGCCTCATATTAATGAACGGACATTTATGCTAGCGTATCCAGGCTTGTCAACGCGACACGCAAAGGAGGATGCATCTGAGGTTCATCGCAGCCTGTCCAATTTCTGAATGAATAGTCATTGACATAAAAACTTGTGGATGCTTGATATGGGCAACCGACGAAGGGGCAGGTTGAACGTGCGCAGTGCTAGGTCGATGCGTGGTGACGAAATCTTC
>CAXTOI010000474.1:1524-1842 GCA_964245645.1 uncultured Novosphingobium sp.
GCAATACAACGGTGCAAAGACGGGCGAAATTCTCGCTCCGGAGATTCTCAAGGAGGCGTTGGACAACGCCAATATTCCCACTCTGCTGTTGGTGCTGACGCAGATGACTGGGGACACACAGTGGCTTGCGCCGCCGTATCAGCTCAGCCGTAACCGCGGCCTGGACGACAATGACAGCGGCGGACTTAGCACCGAGTTGCAGGAAAAAGTTCGCAACGCGGCGTTCGACGCGATCTCGGCGTGGCAGAACGGCCAGCCGCTCGCAATCGCGGAGCCGGACGCCGCTTCGGTGGTAGCCATGCTGAGCGTGGCCATGGC
>CAXTOI010000474.1:1852-3186 GCA_964245645.1 uncultured Novosphingobium sp.
ACGGTCTTATACTCTTCGGACTCCATGAGCGTGAGCGTGGCCATGGCAGAGCCAATTCCGGATGAATACGGGCCGATGATCCTTGAAGAGCTGCGGGCGACAGACCAGCCGGTGGACGACGATGCCGCCCCGCTGCCGGCCGGGTTCAAATATATCATCATCGGCGCTGGCGTATCGGGATTGTGCGCCGCCATCCAGCTTCAGCATCGGGGCGCGCAAATAGAGATATTGGAGCAGAACAGCTCGGTTGGCGGGACGTGGCTGCAGAACCGCTATCCCGGCGCCGGGGTCGACACGCCCAACCACCTCTACTCCTTTTCGTTCGCGGCCAGGAACTGGCCCGACTACTTTTCGCGACAGCCGGAGATACAAGATTATTTGAAGTCGGTGGCGGACGAATTTGGTGTCCATGAGCAGATCCGGTTCAACACGAAGGTGTTGAAGGCGGAGTATGTCGCAGACCGTCAGGGCTGGGAGGTGACGATCCAGTCGAACGGCGTTGAGGAGACGTTGTGGGCCAACGTCGTCATCAGTGCGGTCGGCGCGTTTGCGTTACCGCGTTTTCCGGATATCGCCGGGCTCGATACCTTCGCAGGCAAGGTCGTCCACGCCGCTCAATGGCATGACGATGTCGATCTCAAGGGCAAGAAGGTCGCGGTCGTCGGCAATGGCGCGAGCGCGATGCAGATCGTTCCGGCGATCGCCGACGAGGTCGGATCCCTGACTATCTTCCAGCGCAGTCCCCAGTGGATCGTCCCGTTCGAGAAGTGCCGCAAGGCGGTGCCCGAGCCGGTCCGCAACCTGATCGAGGCCGTGCCGCTGTATCGCCAATGGTATCGGCTACGGCTCGGGTGGACCTTCAACGACCGGTTGTTCGATTCGTTGAAGAAGGATCCGCTCTGGCCGACGCCGAATATATCGCTCAACCGGCAGAACGATTCCTACCGGCGCATGTTCACCCAATATCTGCAGGAAGAGCTTGCCGGCCGGCCCGATCTCATTGCGAAATCGACTCCCGATTATCCGCCCTACGGCAAACGTATCCTGCTCGACAATGGCTGGTACCGCGCGCTGCGTAAGGAGCATACGACTCTGTGTGTAGACGCCATCAGGCATATCGACGAGCGGGGCATCGTTGCCGCCGACGGCACGCATTACGAAGCCGACGTCATCGTCTTCGCCACCGGTTTTCAGGTCTCGCGCTATCTGTCCAGTTTCGATGTTCTGGGCCGGGACGGCGTGAACATCCGCGATGCCTGGGACGACGACGACTGCCAGGCCTATATGGGCACGGTAGTTCCCCGGTTCCCCAATTTCTTCATGCTATATGGTCC
>CAXTOI010000475.1:0-2188 GCA_964245645.1 uncultured Novosphingobium sp.
CTGCGACTTACCTTGGCTGGACGCTGGACGCCTTTGATTTCTTTCTCATGGTGTTCCTGCAAAAGGCGATCAGCGAAGCCTTCGGCACCTCGATCAGCGCGGTTTCCGAAGCGCTGTTCCTGACCCTGGCCACACGCCCGCTCGGCGCGCTGGTGTTCGGCTGGCTGGCCGATCGTGTCGGCCGCCGACCGGTGCTGATGGCCGTGGTGCTGATGTTCTCCCTCTTCTCGGCATTGTCCGGCCTGGCGCAGACGCTCGGCCAATTGCTGCTGATCCGTGCTTTGTTCGGCTTCGCCATGGGCGGCGAATGGGGGATCGGCGCCAGCCTGGCGATGGAATCGATCCCGGCACAATTGCGGGGGAAAGTGTCGGGGCTGCTGCAGGCGGGCTATCCGACCGGTTATCTGCTGGCCAGCGCGGCGTTCTATCTGTTGTTCGACCACATCGGCTGGCGCGGCATGTTTTTTCTCGGGCTGGCGCCGGCGCTGCTGGTGGCGCTGATCCGGCTGCATGTCGATGAAAGCCCCAGCTTCACGGCTGCGGACAAAGCCCCGCGAATGGGTACCCTCGCGGCTTTGGCCGAGCATTGGAAACTGGCGCTGTACCTAATCGTGCTGATGACCGCGTTCAACTTTTTCAGCCATGGCACACAGGATCAATATCCCACCTTCCTGCAAAAGCAGCACGGCTATGGCACGCAGCTCACCGGCATGATCGCGGTGATCATGAATATCGGCGCGATCGTCGGCGCCTTCGTCGTCGGCAGTCTGTCGGAACGGATCGGGCGGCGGCGGGCCATCATCCTGGCCAGCCTGTGTGCGCTGCCGGTAATCCCGCTGTGGGCCTATGCCAGCACGCCGCTGCTGCTCGCCGTAGGCGCCTTTCTGATGCAGGCGGCGGTGCAGGGCGCGTGGGCAGTGGTTCCGGTCTATCTCAGCGAGCTGTCTCCGGCCAGCTTGCGGGCAATGTTTCCGGGCTTCGTGTATCAGCTCGGTAATCTGATCGCTTCGCGCAATGGCCCGATGCAAGCCCGGATCGCCGAGAGCCATCACGGCAATTATAGCTTGGCGCTGGCCAGCGTCGCCGGCATAACCGCGATTGTCCTGGCGGGGTGGAGCAGCCTGGGCCCGGAACGGCGCGGCGAAGAATTGTAGAGGTTTGAAGCAGCATAATTTCACGGGAGACGCTGTTAACGAACAGTAAATATCGGTTAGTGCCTTTCAATGTGACGCGTCTGCCATACCAAGGTGATCCAAGGGCCCGGTGCCAACGTAAAACCGGTATGAATTTAATGCGACAGCCTTGCCCAAATTTGCCTTTGGTCCCATTCCGTACCCGCCGGCGGTTCGTCGGCCGATCGAGTTACAGGACCCGCAAGCCCATGCCGAAAGTCAGCGACAGCGGCACCATCGAGATCGTGGAGCTGATGTCGCGTGTCGCCGGGCGCGATCGGGCGGCTTTTGCCACGCTGTTTCAGCTGGTTGGCCCTCGGGTGAAAGCCTATCTGATGCGCCTCGGTTCCCCGGTCGTCGCGGCCGAGGAATTGACCCAGGAGGTCATGCTGACGGTGTGGCGCAAGGCGGATCGGTTCGATCCGGCCAAGGCGGGGGTCATGACCTGGATCTTCGTGATCGCGCGCAACCGCCGCATCGATGGGTTGCGGCGCGAAAATACTACCGTTACTTACGGTACCACCCCGCCCGATGCTCCCGATGAAGACACGCCGAGCGCGTTGGACGCGATGGCCGCGTGCCAGAACGAGCAGCGCGTGCGCCGGGCGATTGCGTTGCTGCCGGCCGATCAGCAGGCGGTGATCACGCGCAGCTATTGGGACGAGGAAGCGCATGCTTCGATCGCCAATGCGCTGAACATTCCACTTGGTACGGTCAAATCGCGATTACGGCTGGCGTTGACCCGCTTGCGCTCGGCGATGGAGGATTTGAAATGACGTCGCTTCTGCATCGTGACCCCTCGCTCGTTCCGGAACATCATCCCGGGATCGAGACATTGGCCGAATATGCAGCGGGCCATTCCCGCGCCGGCTTCGATGTCGTCCTGTCGGCGCATCTGCGCAGCTGTGCGCTGTGCCGAAGCGAAGTGGCGCGATTGGAGACGTTGGGCGGCGGCCTGCTGGAGACGATTGCGCCGGTCGCGCTCGATGATGAAGCGCTGGCGGCTACTCTCGACC
>CAXTOI010000475.1:2198-3179 GCA_964245645.1 uncultured Novosphingobium sp.
GTTCTCGGTTACGCCCTCGTGGAGCGCGCCCGGGCGCGCACCACGCCGTTCACCGCCGCGTTCCAGGACTTCATCACCCGCTACGCCTGGGGCGAGGTGTGGACGCGTCCGGCCCTCGAGCGCCGGTCGCGCTCGATGATGAAGCGCTGGCGGCTACTCTCGACCGGCTCGACGATCCCGCCGCTTCCCCGGGGCCGTCGGCGCCCCCGGCGCGCAGTCTGGACCAGCTGTTGGCTGGGGCGCGCCGACGCTGGATCGCACCCGGCGTCTGGGTGGCACCGATCGATACACCACACCACCGCGATGACCGCGTGTTTCTGCTGCGTGTCGGCCCCGGCATGGCGACCGCGCCGCATACCCATAATGGTGCGGAAATGACGCAGGTGATGACCGGCGCACTCATCGACGGGGGGATCACTTACCGCGCTGGTGATATGGTGGAAATGGATCAGGAGCACGTGCATTATCCGCAGGTCGCCGGAAACACTCCATGCATTTGCCTCTTCGCCACCTGCGGCCGGCTGAAGCCGAGTACACTGATGGGCAAGATCGCCTTTGCGCTGGCGGGGGTTTGACAGTTGGATTTTGTTTCAGATTGACGCGGTTTCGATCGTTCGCGGCAGGTCGTTCAGTTGGTTGTCTTCTGTTCGTCCTTCCGGCGAGAGCCGAGACGCAGGCGGGCTCACCTATTTCGCTCCGTCAAAACCGGCCCCCGGCCTTTGCTCTACCGCGGCAAAGACCGATCTTGCGGGGCTTCCGATCCTACCATTTCACCGTGTCGCCGGGGCCGATGCCAAGCTGCGCGGCACGGCCGCCGTTGAGTTCCAGCACCCCCTTGACCGCGCCGATCGAAAGCAGCGGGGTTTCATCGTAGGGCCTGGCATTGGCGGCGATATTGCTGACGTGGCCGTCGAGGTTGATGAAGACGATGTCGAGCGGGATCACTGTGTTTTTCATCCAGAAGCTGGCGGGCTGGCCATT
>CAXTOI010000476.1:0-1270 GCA_964245645.1 uncultured Novosphingobium sp.
CGCTCGAAAGCGGCCTGTGTCCGCGCGACAAACGCGCCGTGCTCGGCTCGATCCTGCGCCAGCCGGGCCACCTGCCCGCGCTGATTCGCACCGGTGCCGGGTTCGGCCGGGCGTTTGCAGCGCTGAAGATTGCGGCGCGTGCGGCAGGGCCGGGATTGGGCAGCGATCATCGGTAAAATCGGCGCACCCCCATGTCGGGAAATGACGGGCCTCTTCCACCATGCCATAGCCCCATCATGCTAACCGAACATCCCGCCCGCGACGCGTCGGCAACCAGCAAACCGGTGTGGATCGACTTGTGCAATCCGGACCAGGCCGAGTTCGCCAAGGCCGAGGCCGATACCGGCATCCATTTGCCCAGCCGCGAGGCGCTCAGCGAGATCGAAAGTTCCAGCCGGCTGCGCGAACGCGATGGCGTGCTGGTGATCAGCATACCGATGTTCACCCATGGCGAGAACGGCGTGCTGCAACCGGCACCCGTCGGCTTCGTCCTCACCTGCGACGTCCTGGTGACGCTGCGCTATGACCAGCTGTCGTCGTTCGATGCGGTGGCGCAGGATTTCACCCAGGCGCATCCCCCGCTGACGCCCCTGACGATTTTCGCCGCCGTCTGCGACGAGATCGTCGATCGCCTCGCCGATAATCTGGAACAGGCCGCAGCCGAACTGCGCACATTGTCCGCCGATACGTTCCATGTGCCCCAGCGCGGCAGCAAGGAAGCGATCCGCTCGAACCAGGAAATCCGCGCCAAGCTGCGCCACGTCGGCCGGCTCGCCGACGGCATTGCCGAGACCCGCGACGTGCTGCTCGGCGTAGGCCGCGCCGTCGGCTTCGTGTCGGAACGGACGCGCGACTGGGGCGGCCAAACCCAGGAGTTCCGCCTGAGCAGCATCCAGCGCGATGTCGCTTCGCTCGCCGAATACGAGGTGCATCTGTCCGACAAGGTCCAGTTCCTGCTCGACGCCATGGTCGGCCTGATCGGCATCGCGCAGAACGATGTCTTCAAGATCCTGACCATCGTTTCGATCATCGGCATCCCGCCGACGCTGCTGGCCGGAATTTATGGGATGAATTTCAAGAATATGCCGGAATTGGGCTGGACCTATGGCTATCCATACGGGCTGGCCGTCATCGCACTGAGCGGGCTGCTGCCGCTGGCGTGGTTCAAGTGGCGAGGGTGGTTTTAGGCTGGTAGTGAAAGGGGAAGCGGAAGACGCCCGGGGGCATTGCCCGGCCCCCCCCGTTGTTTTTTGGGGGGCAGGATGTCACT
>CAXTOI010000476.1:1280-3166 GCA_964245645.1 uncultured Novosphingobium sp.
CTGCACCCCAGTTTGTTTTTGGCGCGCATCGATGACAGTCGCTTTGCACCTAAATTCTGTCATTCGGGGCCATTAGCTTAACGCCCGAAAACGCACAATCCAACCTCATCTGCATTGTCGAAAAGGAGGCTTTTGCCGCCGTTTGCGGTGGCGACAGCGAATTACGCACAAGCAAATAGACAATACTGCAAAGTACCATCACCGGCCCCCCGACCGTTAGGAAACTAACCTGCGTTCCGCCTCCGCATAAAGATCGTCAGGTCTTGGAAGAACAAGTGTTCTGTCGAGGCCAGCAAATAAATCTTCACGAGCAAGCAAGATTACTCGTTGCTCGCGTGCAGCTTGAGCCCCAGCCACTACTTCGGCTCGGGTCATCGACGTGACCATAAGCGGAAGCACTTTCAGGTGCCTATTGTTGGACTGCTCAAGCCGTTCCCGCACGATCGCGGCACGAGCTACCAGCCGTTCTAGCTTGCTTTCGCCCTTCACTTGCCCGGTGGTGCACTCCACTACAACGTAGTGTTCGGTTGGGGTCGTGGCGATAAGGTCGGGCCCATCCTGCAACCGCTTTGTCGCGCCAAGGTGTAAGACACTGAAGCCGAGCATCCACAGTAGCCATGCTACCGCAGTTTCTAAGTCACGAGCATATTTGTTGTCTTTCGGTACGCACATTTCTCGAAGCAGTTCCAGATTCGAGTCAAATCGTTCGTAACTCGCACGTCGAGGATTTTGCGCAACGGTCGGATCGTTAAACCAGCGGTGCTGATGAGCTATTCCACGATATCTCGCGTAGCAATGCAGGGCTGCGGCGGGAGGCACCTTTATCGTGACGCTTCCGCGCTGCGCACTGCCGACGACGGACCAAGCAAGTTGGTCGCCTCGCACCGCATCGCGACTGACCACTTGCCCCTTATCGTAAATCCGATAACCAATTGACACTTGGTCAGTGTCTAGGCCTGTTGCTGCAAATGCAGCGAGTTCGATGTTCGTTCCGACAACCTTGCAAGCAAAGTCCATAGCTACAACGTCAGACGCGATCGCTTCGAACAGACAGGCTCGCTCGACCAATGTGCCCAATCCAAAATCCTGGCACAACTCCGACAGACTGTCATATGGCGGAGTTGCCGCTTTTAAATCCCAATCTAGGGGAGCGTAATTCAAAGGAAAGTTTTGATCATTGCCATGCACTTGCAAGACAGCAGTTCTATTTTGCTGTTCCAGCCCTTCGGGATGTAGGGGGAGGAACTGAACGGCGTAATTCCCTCCATGCTGCGGTGGAAATTTGATTTCTCCCATTGGTGATGTCAAGCATCCCGCCAACAGGTCATCAACAAACTGGCGCGGCGTTTTGCCTATATCGGCTAGCTCAAAGCTTTCAGCGACTACTTCGTTTGAAGTAAAGCGGCGAGGTACAAAACCTACGCCTTGCAGCGCGAGACGCAACCTTGCTTTGACAATGAAAGGGGTTCCGTTGATCGCCCAGGATACATATGTCACCGTCGGAATCATCGCGTTCTCAAACGCTTTGATCACGGTAAAAAATTGATCGACAGCCGCGATGTTACCGATCACAACAGATCATCACGAGCGATGGCCCCGAATAAATTTGGGGGTTTGGGGGCCCTTGGCCCCCAAGAACCTTCCCTTGCCTCACCCTAAGCAGCCCGTGTCGCCCGGCGATACCCCTCGGGGTCCTCCACCCGGATCTTCTCCAACTCGCGCTCCACATGCGTGCCATGCACATCGCTGGCGCGGCGCTGGTGCGACAGGTCGATGTCCGGCGCCATGGGGCCGTCGGTGCGGATGCCTTTCATGCCGACCTTGAGGAATTCCAGCGGGCGGCGGATGCCTTCGGCGGCGGCGGTGCCTTCGAAGCCGCAGTGGAC
>CAXTOI010000477.1:0-2127 GCA_964245645.1 uncultured Novosphingobium sp.
CGCCTTGCTGCAGCACTTCATCGGCCAGCTGGAACGCTTCCTTGAAGGTGGTTTCGGCTTTCGCGACCAGGAACAGGTTCTGGTTGGGGATGACGATCAGCGTATCGACGTGCTTTTGCAGTTCCTCGATCCCGGCCTCGGCCGCGCGCATCCGCCGCGTGCCCTCGAACAGGAACGGCTTAGTGACCACGCCCACCGTCAGCACGCCCTTGCGCCGCGCGATCTCGGCGATGACCGGGGCGGCGCCGGTGCCGGTACCGCCGCCCATGCCCGCGGCGATGAAGCACATATGCACGCCATCGAGTGCGCGTTCGAGCTCGACCAGCGTTTCCTCGGCAGCCGCGCGGCCGACTTCAGGGCGCGAGCCCGCGCCCAGGCCCTGGGTAATGTCCGGGCCGAGCTGGATGCGATGCTCGGCGATCGAGTTGTTGAGCGCCTGCGCGTCGGTGTTGCTGACGACGAAATCGACCCCCTCGATCCCGGCGTGGATCATGTTGGCGATGGCATTGCCGCCGGCGCCACCGACACCGATCACGGTAATCCGGGGGCGCAGCTCATCGACGGCGGGGGGTCCTATATTGATGCTCATCGCATTCTCCTGTCGGGCATGCCGGACTTGTTTATTTCAGGGCGCTGCGCAATCGGGTCGCGCCCTGCTGAGGTTTGAAATACGACCCGCAGCTTGAGCCAAGCTGGGCGGGCATCGGTTTTAGAGCTGCGCCGTGATTGCACCGTTAGACTTGGCGAATCAAAGCGGGAAGGCGCGTTGTCCACAGTCATCCCAGCAGGAACACGTCCTGCCGCGTATCAAAAATACTCCTTCATCGCGTGGAACAGCCGGGTGACCAGACCAACTCCGGAGAAGCGCGTATATTGTTGATAGCTGGAGCGCAGCGAGCGAATGTCCACCGGATCGGCGGCGGCATAGAGCACCAGCCCGGCCAGCGTGGTGAAGCCGGGAACGGCATGGGCATCGGCCAGGCCCTTCATCGCTAGCGGCTTGCCGATGCGAACCGGGCGGCCCAGCGCGCTTTGGGCATAATCGGCAAGGCCAGCCAGTTCCGCGCCGCCGCCGGTCAGCACCACCAGCTGGCCCGGGGCATTGAGCTGGCTGGACGTGACGCCGCCGAAGCCCATGCCTTTGAGCGTGCGCGAGATGTCGTCGATCAATCGGCTGAGCTGGGTGGTGATGACCGAGACCAGTTCGGCGCGGGGGATTCGGTTCTTGTCGTCGGCATGGCGCGCGATCGGGCCGGTGCCTTCTTCGCCGGGGGCATTGACCGGGATCATCTCGCGATGATCGGCCGGGCTGGCGACCGCCGAACCGTGCACGCATTTGAGCCGCTCGGCCTGGAAGCGCCGGATACCGAAAGCCGAGGCGATCGCGTCGGTGATGTCGCCCGACCCGATCGGCACCGTGGCGAGATCGACCAGCATGCCGCCGGCGTAGACCGAGATATTGGTCACTTCGGCGCCGAATTCGACCAGTGCGACGCCGAGGTCGCGCTCTTCGGCGGTGAGGCAGGCGTGACCGGCGGCGACTGGCGAGGCGACCACCGCTTCGACATCGAGGTGAGCGTTCTGCACCGCTTCGGTCACATTGCGGATCGGCGCGCCGTCCGCCAGCATGACGTGGATATCGACGCCGAGCCGCTCGGCATGCAACCCGCGCGGGTTGGCGACGCCATGCGCGCCATCGAGCCAGTAATGCGCCGGCTGCGCGTGAAGCACGATGCGGCCATCGGGCTGGATGCTGTCATTGGCGGCGATCAGCAATTGCTGGACATCGTCTTCCTCGATCCGGCCACCGCCGATCTCGATGTCGCGCTGGACGATCTGGCTGGCGAGCCCTGCCCCGCTGCAGCCGATCCACACGCTCGACACGCTGACATTGGCCATTTTCTCGGCGCGTTCGATCGCGTCGCGCACCGCAAAGGTGGCGGCGGCCATGTCGGTGACATAGCCGCGCTTGACGCCTTGCGCAGCGCGGTGGCCCGAGCCGAGCACGATCATCTCGCCGGTTTCGGACAGGCCGGCGATCATCGCCGAAATGCGGAACGAGCCGATGTTGACTGCGCCGAACACGCGGTTGAGACGGGGGGCCGAACGGCCGGATTCTGCCATCAC
>CAXTOI010000477.1:2137-2583 GCA_964245645.1 uncultured Novosphingobium sp.
CTCCTGGGAATGGCCCGCAGTGGATGCGGCGGCAGGGTTGTGAACGCTGGGGCCAGGCACGGTGGCGTTGGCGCCATTGCCTGCGGCAGCGGCCAGTTTCGCCTTGGCTTGCGCCGCGACTTCGGCGCCATGGCCGGGAATGCGGATATAGATGCGATCGGGCGCGCGCATGTCGAACGCGACGGCGCGGCCGCCGAGCAGGCGATTGGCGCCGTCCATCCGCGCAAACGCGATCAGCGCGTTGGCGGCATCGGCCGCGCCTTCGGGCAGGTAGAGCACCTGGCCGGTGCGGAAGGTCAGGTTCCAGCGGCGAAAGCCCTTCCACTCGGCGGCGGCGACTTGCGGCTGCAGCGCGGGGGCGGCGTCGAGCAAGCGCGACAATGCGGGCACCTGGCTGTCGACACCATCGCCCGGCTTGCCGTTCTTGAAGCCGAACTTCGTGGCGA
>CAXTOI010000477.1:2593-3165 GCA_964245645.1 uncultured Novosphingobium sp.
GAGGACGTGGCCGGTTTCGTCGATCAGCACCAGGTGGTCGCCCCCCCCATTTGATCCCACGCGCAGCACCGCATGCGGCTGGCGCTCGACGATATCGACGACCAGCGTGTCGGGCAGCTGGCGCGAGACGCGGGCATCCTGGACCCAGGACAATTGCATCAGCTGGCTGCGCAAGGCGGCGAGATCGACCTTGGTCATGGCATGATTGCGCTGGGCCAGCACGGTGGCGTAGATCTTGAGTTCATCGAGGTGCTTGACGCCGCGCACTTCGACGTGATCGACTTCGAAGCCGGCTTTTCGTTCGAGCACCGCGATCTGGGCGGCGGCGAGCGCGGGGACGCCGGCGGCGTTGGCGACGAGCCAGGCGATGCCGGCAACGATGGCGAGAATTACGATCAGCGCGATGCGCTGAAGCTGCGCGTCGTTGAACGGCATCAGCGACTTGGCGCGTTCGAACGCCGAGCCGGTATGGGCTTGCGCTGCCTGGACCTTGCGCGCGGTGCCCTGGCGGGCTGCGGTGCGGCCGGCGCTGGCGCCTTTGCGTTTGATGGTCTGGCTCATGGCTGTAAATC
>CAXTOI010000478.1:0-3163 GCA_964245645.1 uncultured Novosphingobium sp.
TACCAGACCCCTGCCCGATCGCGAGTGCGAGCGGGAGCAGCGTCAGGATCGCCGCCAGGGTCGTCATGGTGATGGGGCGCAGGCGGTTTCGGCTGGCTTCGCGCACGGCATCTCGGGCCGGCATCTCCCGCGACAGCTCTTCGAGTTCCGACATGTAGAAGATCGCCATTTCCGTGCCGATGCCGATGATCATCGTCATTCCCATCAGCGCCGTGAACACGGCTGTGGTGGAGAGCAGCGAGCATACGATGATGATCGTCGGGGGCTGCGCCAAGCATCGAGGCAGACCACCGTAACCTACTATACTGGAATTGGGGGGAGCTAGGGAAATTTGCCGTTTATCGAACCTCTGTTGCGGACAGCACCGGCACGCAATAATGCCACGCACCTTCGCCCATTTGCGCGTGTTTACCGGCAATCAGATACCCGATCACTCGTTACCCAACTTAGGCTAACAAGACTTTGAACGACGGCTTGGTTGGACCCAACCCCAACAGTCGGGCGTTTGCAAATCAATAGCAAGGATCGGCACCGGCTCGGCTTTAAGTCCGACGGGACTAACCAGGCTGGCGTTCTCCCCTGTCGGGCGGAAACCTAGCTTGGCGAGTACCCTTGCAGATGCCGGATCGTCTACGGACTGCCATGCCTTGATCCGTCGGTGACCAAGCACTAATACCAAGGTTCGGTGATCGTGACTCAGGGTTGCCATTGTGCGGACAATTTGATTCAATGAGGCAAACGGACTGGAGTTTGCCATGCCTGTCGCTCTTCGCACCGATTTTACCGCAGCCACTGTCAGGGCGGCGGCTCGCCAGTCGAAGGATGGCGCGCAGGCCCGGCGTCTGCTCGCGTTGGCGACGATCTATGAAGGCGCGAGCCGGAGCGAGGCAGCACGGATCGGCGGCGTAACCCTTCAGATCATCCGCGACTGGGTTATAAAATTCAACGTGGCCGGCCCTGGCGGGTTGATCGATCGCAAGGCTCCGGGTCAGCCATCGCTTCTGAATGCAACCCACCGCACGGCTCTGGTCGAGGCAATCGAGCGGGGGCCGATACCGTCCGTTCACGGGGTGGTGCGCTGGCGGATCATCGACTTGGCGCAGATGCTCTGGGACGATTTTTCGGTGTCGGTATCGAGGCCAACGTTGAGCCGGGAATTGCGGGCGCTGGGCTATCGCAAGCTTTCAGCCCGCCCCAGGCACCACGCTCAGGATCCCGATGCGATTGAAGCCTTTAAAAAGGGGGCTTTGCCGCCGAGCTGGGCAAGATCAGAGCGTCGCTCCTGCGCGGCACGCCAATAGAGGTATGGTTTCAGGATGAAGCCCGGATCGGGCAAAAGAACAAGATCACCCGGCGATGGGCGAAGCGAGGAACGCGGCCCAGTGCCCCGCACGATCAGCGCACCAAATCCGCCTACATCTTCGGGGCGATCTGTCCGCGGGAAGGCAAGGCGGCCGGTCTGGTTTTGCCGTTCTGCAACACCGACACCATGAATTTGCACCTGGCAGAGATATCAACCAACGTCGCGCCCGGCGCCCATGCCGTTCTGCTCATGGATCAGGCTGGCTGGCATCTGACGCCGAAGCTGGAGCTTCCCGCCAACATCTCGATCATCGCCATTCCAGCGAAATGTCCCGAGCTCAACCCGCAGGAAAACATCTGGCAGTTCATGCGCGACAACTGGCTCTCAAACCGCGTGTTCGGTTGCTACGAAGAAATCGTCGATCATTGCTGCTACGCCTGGAACAAGCTGGTCGAGCAACCCTGGCGGATCATGTCGATCGGCTTGCGAGACTGGGCTCAGGAGTTCTGATCAGTGAATCTTGGTATAAGGCAAGGCGCAAAAGACCGTGCGCTGCTTCAATAGAATAACCGTGTCCCCGGTGCGGCTTGGCAATCCAGTAATCGAGAGCAAGGTCGGAAAGGTCGCCTGCGGAGCGAGTCCGATGCAGGCGAATGTAGCCGACCAGTTCCGATTTCGCGCCAGCGCTGAGGAGAGTGATCGCCAAATTTGCGCACCCCGCATTCTGTTGGCAGTCCGCCAATCGTTGCGCATGGACTGCCGTATGAGGTCCGGGCACAAGCGCGATATCGCCTAACAAAGACTCATCGGAGATCATGGAATAAAGCTCCTGCCAGTCCTCGGGCCAAATCGGCCTCAAGAACAGCCTCTCGCTACGAATAAACATCGCGCTCTCTCCATTGTTCTTAGTGAACAACGCTTCATAACCCACCTAATGCAAGCCTGGTCAGTTTGAATGCTTGCTCACGCGACAAGGCTGCTCACCGACAATTGCGGATAGGCTCTAAGAAAAATGGATATGTCTCGGAACTCGCCACAAACATTTTTTCGCTACAGTTCAGAATTATTCGTTGCGAAAATTAGTCAAATTTACTTGTCGGATCGGTAGCCAAAATATTAGATATGGGTAAGTCTCTGAGCCAGACAACCGGCGGTGCGGAGCAAACCGCATGGATAACCTTCTTTGTCAGGCATGCTTGATCGTAAATACCGAAGCAAGTGAAATCGCATTCATCTAGAATCTTCGTCTAGGGACTGCCTAACTTTTATGGTGTTGGATCTTTAGCCCAGTCGGTCAGACGTAGTGAAATTTATTTCATTCGCTAGGTAACAAATTGCACGATTGATGCCCGGCATTTGCTTTTGCCATAGTTATCCGTGAGTCATTCAAACGCTTCGCGGACGTCATGCTCGACATCGCCCTTGGAAAGGGTGAACGGTTTATCTCGAAATGGCAACTAACCGATTATTACCCCACTCCAGTCGCGCTTCCTGCGCGGCCCATCGATGCGAGGCTCCCGGAGCTTTCGCCGGTCCGACAGCAAAGGTGTACTTCGCTCCTCGACGAGCTGGCGCAGGCGAACGCGACCGCGTGAGACCCGACTTTTGAATGTGCCTTCGAGCACGCCGAGCCTTATGGCTGCGTCTGCAATTGTGATGCCCTCCGCGGCCAGCATCACGGCCTCTCGCTGGTCGAGGGCAAGCTCGCTCAATGCCCAATGGGTATCCCGCAGGTCAACGACGAAACATTGGCTATCAGCTGTGCTCAACATCCGGTCCAGTGCGTCTGCGGGAAGGTCGGCCTGGAAGCGGGCGCGCCGGCGGCCGGCAAGGAAGCTGTTCCGCATGACGGTGCGGCTC
>CAXTOI010000479.1:0-3157 GCA_964245645.1 uncultured Novosphingobium sp.
CCGAATACAACGGCACGCCCTACAGCGGCAACGCGGTAACCGCGATCGCCACTAATGGCGCTGCCAACGTCACCGTCCAGAACGCCAGCGCCGCGCGGGCCGATGCCATTGCCGCCACCGCGACACAAGCCGCCAGCGTAACCGTCAATGGGGCGGTTACCTCCACCACCGGCAACGCCGTCACCATCGATGGCGGGACAACCGCAATGCTGACCACGGCAGCCGGATCGAGCCTCTTCGGTGGCACCAGCGGTGCCTCGATCACGTCGGCAAGCGGCACGACGGTCAACAACGCGGGCACCTTGGGCGGCACGATTAACGCCCTGACGACCGCGGGCGGTCCGGCCACGATCAACAACACCGGCACGATCAACGGCACCATTTCGCTCGCCGGCGGCGGCGATGTGGTGAACAATTCGGGCACCTTTAACGCGACCGGCACGAGCTATTTCGCCAGCGGCGACACCTTCAACAACTCGGGCGTGCTGGCCATCTCGGCGACGACCAACGGCGCGCCGTTCAAGACTACCTTCATCGGGCTGGCCACCTTCAACAACACCGGCCTGATCGACCTGCGCAACGGCGCTGCCGGCAACACGCTGACGCTCGCCGGCAATTATGTCGGCAGCGGCAACGCCGCGCTGGCGCTCAATGTCGTCCCCGGCGGCACGACCGACCGGCTGATCATCGGCGGCACGGCCACCGGGTCGACCGCGGTGCAGGTCACCCTGCCGGCGGGCGCGCAGCCATTGTTCAGCAACGGCACGACCGTCGTTCAGGCTGGCGCTGCGTCCTCGGCGACGGCCTTTGCGGTAGCGCCGGCCACGCAGAACTTCGGCTTGGTGCGCTATGACGTGGTCTATAATCCGGCGACCACCTCCTATGCCCTGGTCGCGGCCCCGGGCGATGCGGCCTACAACATGCTCAACTATGCCACCGCAGAGCGCAATCTGTGGAACAAGTCGGCCGATGCAGTGTCGTCCGAGTTGCAATCCAAGCGCGATGCCTTGTGGAACCTGGGCGGTACGCCGCCGTCCGGCCGCTTCTGGGTGACGATGGCGGGCTCTTACGACAATATCCGTGGCTCGCGCGATTTCGGCACGCTCGGCCAGGGCCACACCACCGACACCGGCTATCGGCAGGATTATTTCGGCGGCCAGCTCGGCCTCGATCTGAGCGGCGGCTTGTTCAATCGCGGCGGTTTCGCGATCGGCATCACCGGCGGCTACATCAACTCGAAGGTGAAGCTGGGCGGCACCGCCGACCACATCGACTTCGATGCGGTAAACGGCGGCGCCTACGTCAGCTTCACCTCGGGCAATATCTTTGCGACCGCGCTGGGCAAATACGACTATTACTGGGCTCGGCCCGATAGCCTCAGCGCCGGCTTCGACGAGCGTCTTCACGGCCATTCCTACGGCGGCCGTGGCGAGCTGGGCATTCGGCTGGGAAGCAATGCCTTGTTCGTCGAGCCGTTGGCGCAGATTTCCTGGGTGCGCACCTCGCTCAATCCGTTCGCCGTCGATGGCACCAGCGTCTATTTCCAGGATCGCAACGCATTGAAGGGCAAGGCCGGCGGCCGCATCGGCGGCAACGTCAGTGTCGGGCCCGAGACGAAACTGGCGTTCTACGCCGGCGGCAGCTACGTCCATGACTTCTACGGCCGCAGCGAAGTCACTTTTACCAACCTCGGCGGCAGCTACACCGTCTCCGGCCAGACCGCGCGCGACGCCGGCGAAGCCATCGCCGGTATCAATATCGCCACGGTGAAAGGCATCACCGGCTTCATGGAGGCGACCTACACCCGCACCTTCGGCAGCGGCGACAACGGCGGCCTGACCGAGCGCGGCGCGGGCGGCAGGGCCGGAATCCGGGTCCAGTTCTGATTGCACTCATACCGATCTCATGGTGCCATCTCTTTCTCCCCTCCGCCTGCGGGAGAGGCTGGGGGTAGGCACTTTCCTGGCCGATA
Organism: uncultured Novosphingobium sp.; assembly: GCA_964245645.1. GTDB lineage: Bacteria > Pseudomonadota > Alphaproteobacteria > Sphingomonadales > Sphingomonadaceae > Novosphingobium. The sequence continues at coordinate 1,973 of CAXTOI010000479.1, forward strand.
GGCCGCGCGTCGGCATTCCCATACCTGACCGATCGGCATAATACACGACGGTGAAATCGGCGAGCGAAGCAGCATCAAGCACCGAAATCACCGCGTCGGCCGGGCTGGCGCGGTGGCTGGAAGAGACGGGCAACAGCTTCGCCTTCACCTCCTACCAGACCGGGCAGTTGTTCCTTGTCGGCTTGCGCGCCGATGGCACGATTTCGGTGAACCAGCAGAACTACGTTTATGCTATGGGGTTGGCGGCCGATGGCCCACGGCTGCATCTGGTGTCGCAATACCAGTTGTGGACGCTGGAAAACATGCTGCAGCCGGGGCAGGTGGCGAACAGCGAGTTCGATGCGGCCTATGTCCCGCGCCGCGCTTGTACCACCGGTGACATCGACGCGCATGAACTGGGGATCGCCGCGGATGGCCGGCCGATCTTCGTCAATACCCGCTATAACTGCCTCGCCGGGCTCGATCCTGCTTATAGTTTTCGAGCGCTGTGGCAGCCGGGCTTCATCGACGCGATCGTCGGCGAGGATCGTTGCCATCTGAACGGGCTGGCGATGCTCGATGGCCGGCCGGCCTATGCAACGGCGGTCGGCGCGACCAACATCGCCGATGGCTGGCGCAACCACCGGCTGGATGGCGGCGTGCTGATCGACGTGGTCGACTCGCGGATCGTCGCGCGCGGTTTCTCGATGCCGCACAGCCCGCGCTGTCATGGCGCGGCGGTCGTGCTGCTCGATTCGGGGCGGGGCTGCGTGGTGCAGGTCGATCCGGTTGCCGGCACGCGCCGCGACATCGCCTTCCTCCCGGGATTCCTGCGCGGGCTGGCGATCTGCGGAACCCGTGCACTCGTTACCCTGTCCAAGCCGCGCGGCGGCTCGTTCGGCGGGCTGGCGCTGGACCGGGAACTGCAAACGCGCGGCATGGCCGCGTGGTGCGCCGTGGTGCTGGTCGATCTGGCCAGCGGCCACAGCGGCGAATGGCTGCGGATCGAGGGCGGCATCGACGAGTTGTTCGATGTCGCGCTGTTGCCCGGCGTCCGCTGCCCGATGTCGATCGGGGTGGACAGCGATGAGATTCGGGCGACGATTACCTTTCCCGGCGATGGCGCTCCGATCTAGGAAAGCTCTGATTAAGTGCGTTATCGATCAGAGGGTGCCTAAAATATCTCCGTCAGCCCGGCCTTGAGCC
>CAXTOI010000480.1:0-809 GCA_964245645.1 uncultured Novosphingobium sp.
TGGGTAGCCTGCGCCCACGCTTCGCTGCCCGCAGCGGCCGTACCCGCCGCTTCGATCGTTTTTTCGGCGGTTGCCTGCTTGCCATCGAAGTCCCGTTTCGCGCTGCGGGCTTGTTCCAGAAGCTTGTCCAGCCGCGCGGCCAGGTCAGCCGAGGGCGTTACGGCGGCAGCGGGCTCGGGCGAGGCGGCGGCCACCGGCGCGGCATCGGTAAATCGCTCCGCCGGGCGACTCGCCAGCGAGGGATAAGCCGCGCCGCCATCGGAACATCCGCTCAGCGCGCCGAGCGCTGCCAGCGCCAGCATGGCCGGCAGGATTGCGAGACGATTGCGGGCAGGGGGGTGTTCAGGCATGAAAGCCGCCATAGCATGCCCAGCAAGCCGCGCCAGCGCCGCCACGCCGGAATGCCGTGTCCATCCGCAAAGCCACATTGACAGCCGTGGCCGCTTCCCCTAACGGCGCTGCTTCTTACGGCCCTGCCTCACGGCGGATGGGCCGGGCGTATGGCCGCCGTATCCTGTCGGATACCGAGGTGATGCGACAAGTCATTTGATTGGATGGAAGATATGTTCGCAGTCGTGCGCACGGGCGGCAAGCAATACCGGGTCACTGCCGGAGACAAGATCGCCGTGGAGCGACTGGCCGGTGAAGCCGGTGACCGGATCACGCTGGGCGATATCCTGCTGGCCGGGAGCGATGGCGCGATTGCCGATCTCGGCGGCGTGACCGTGTCGGCCGAAATCATCGCTCAAGCCAAGAGCGAAAAGGTGATCGTGTTCAAAAAGCGTCGCCGCCGCAATTATCGTCGCAAG
>CAXTOI010000480.1:819-3144 GCA_964245645.1 uncultured Novosphingobium sp.
CAAGAAAGCAGGCGGCTCTTCGCGCAACGGCCGCGACTCGGCCGGTCGTCGTCTGGGCGTAAAGAAGTTCGGTGGCGAAAACGTGGTCGGTGGCAACATCATCATCCGCCAGCGCGGCACCCGCGTCTATCCGGGCGTGAACGTCGGCATCGGCAAGGATCACACGCTGTTCTCGCTGGCCGCAGGCCGCGTCCGTTTTCACCTGGGCAAGCTCGGGCGTAAATACGTTTCGGTCGATGCAGCGGCACAAGCCGCCGAATAAACCCCACCCCGCGTCACCCCAGGCTCGTCCCCATAGGCATTGAATTAGCCCCTACTCGTCGTTTCGGCCTCGTCCTCATAAGCGTTAAAATCGCATCCAGCCTGGACATACATCAGCGGCAATGTCTTCAATCCGCAGATGATCCAGCGCCAGCCCCAATTCGGGCCACGCCACGCGCTGTCGCGCCTCGTTCGAGCGCGCCAGCGGCACCACCACCAGTCGCCGGTTGACCTTTTGCCGCCAGTTCATTCGCGCGGTATTCTCCTGCCCGACGTAGCATCCCTTGGTGAAGCTCACGCCCTGCAGCTGATCGGCATTGCACTCCAGCCACAATGTTTCGCCATCGCCCAGTTCGGCGCGACCCTCGGCCACCCCCAGGGCCAGGCGATGCGCCTGCCACGCCTCATCCGCCGGCGCATCATCCGCAGCCGCAGCAGCCAGCCAGCGCCAACCCAGGCTCGCCAGCCGCGGGTCGGGCGCAGCGCCATCCTGTGCTGCCGCACTCCAATGCACCGCCCGCTCCGGGTCCGCCGCAATCGCGATCCGCCGCCGCAGCCGATATAGCCCAAGCCGCCTGGCCAGCGCCGCCGCCGCATCGGCTTCGCAGTCCAGCAACAGATCGGCCCCATCGCGCCACACCAGAAAATCGAACAATACCTTGCCCTGCGCGCTGAGCAGCCCCGCCCATACCGGCAAGGCGCCGGTCACGTCATTGGTAACCAGCCCCTGCAGGAACCCGGCTACATCCTCGTCGGCATCCAGCGGAGACAAGCGCAGCACGGCGCGCGTAAACAGGCGAGTTACGGTCATCATTCTTAAGTGGCGCTTCCGATCGTGAAAGCAAGCTGCGATCCCCCCTGTTCCCCGCCCGGCCACTGTGGCATGCCGAGCCCATGACCAGCGCAGAATTCATCCTCACTCACGGCACCGTCCACACCCCCAATGGCCCCGAGCTGATCGATGTCGCGGTGCGCGACGGCAAGATCCTCGCGCTCGGCTCATGGCCTGCGGATAAGGCGCGGCGCATCGACTGCACCGGGCTCGACGTGCTGCCCGGGGTCATCGACAGCCAGGTCCACTTCCGCGAACCGGGGCTGGAGTTGAAGGAGGACCTCGAAACCGGCAGCCGCGCCGCGGTGATGGGCGGAATTACCGCAGTGTTCGAGATGCCCAATACCAACCCCAACACCGACACCGCCGACCGCGTTCACGACAAGCTGCGCCGCGCGCATCACCGCATGTGGTGCGATCACGCCTTCTATGTCGGCGCAACCTCCGCCAATGCTCCCGAGCTTGCCGAACTCGAACGCATCCCCGGCACCGCCGGCGTGAAAATCTTCATGGGCGCGTCGACCGGCAATCTGCTGGTCGCCGAAGACGAAGCCCTGGCGCGCGTCCTGGCCAGCGGCGTTCGCCGTGTCGCCATCCACGCCGAGGACGAAGCGCGGATGCAGGCGCGCAAGGATTTTCGCGTGACCGGCGATCCGGCGAGTCACCCCGTCTGGCGCGATGATGAAAGCGCGATGCTCGCCACGCAGCGCATCCTGCGCCTCGCCCGCGCCGCGCGCCGGCCGATCCATATCCTCCACATCACCACCCCCGCCGAACTTGAACTGATCGCGCAGAACCGCGACGTGGCGACTTGCGAAGTCACCCCGCAACATCTCACGCTGGCCGCCGAAGACGCTTATCCGCGTCTCGGCAGCTACGCCCAGATGAACCCCCCGATCCGCAGCGAAGCGCACCGGCGGGGCCTGTGGCAGTGGTTGCAGCAAGGCGTGCCCGATGTCCTCGGCTCCGACCACGCGCCGCATACGATCGAGGAAAAGGCCAGGCCCTATCCCGACAGCCCCAGCGGCATGCCCGGCGTCCAGACCCTGCTCCCGCTGATGCTCGACCACGTCGCCAAGGGCCATCTGACGCTCGCCCGCCTGATCGACCTGACCAGCGCCGGAGTGCAGCGCATCTTCGGCCTGCAAGCCAAGGGCCGCATCGCGGTGGGCTACGACGCCGATTTCAGCATCGTCGATCGCAAGGGCCGCTTCACCATCGCGGAAAACTGG
>CAXTOI010000481.1:0-3116 GCA_964245645.1 uncultured Novosphingobium sp.
ATGACCCGCCGCTTTCAGCGCCGCCTGCGCGCCGGCCACCAGCATGTCGTTGAGATGGTCGTAGAAACGGGCTTCGACAATGCAGAATCGGGCCATGGGATTGTCCTTCAAAATCCTCCCCTTTTAGGAAGGTGGCTCGCGGAGCGAACGGAGGGGGTCAGGCTGATTTTGGAGGCGACGAATGTGCGTCAATCCGGCCCCCTCCGTCAGCCCTGCGGACTGCCACCTCCCCCAGGTGGAGAGGATTTCAGACTTGCTCGTTTAAACATCGCCCTTAGCTGGATTTCGGCCCAGGTGGCCAGCGCCGAAAGCGTCAGCGCAATCACAGCCGCCTGTGCCGCACCGTAGCCATTATTGCGCAGCCGGATCAGCAGCGTAAAATGGATTGCATACAGCGGGAAGGACCATGCGCCCACGAAGCCGGGCCAGGCGGCCGCCGTTTCCAGTCGCATTGCCCCGGCGATCATCAGCGGGCAGGCGATCAGTACGAAGCCCATGTCGAACAGCCACGAGGTCACACCGCACCACCATGCGCCGGCCAGCAGCAGCGGCATGGCCACCAGCGCCGGCACCGGCGGCACCGCGACGATCGGCCCATCCGCCCAACCGCGGCTCAATGCGATGCCGATCAGATAGCTCAACAACAGTCGGGGCACCCCGAGCAGCATGTTTTCCGGCCGTGCGCCCACATCGAAGCTGCCGGCATAAACCGCCGCCGCACCCATCAGCACCGCGCTGACCGCGATGGCCAGCGCCAATCCCGTGCGGCCCAGCCGAAACAGCAGCAACCGGTGCAGCAGATTGCCCAGCAGGATGAACAGGATCGTCCAGGCCGGCACGTTCAGCGGATAGCTGTCGTGCTGGAAGGCCACCGGCGCCAGCGCCAGATTGGCCGCCGCCATTCCCAGGAACGGCAGCAATTCATGCTCCCGCCCATGCAGCAGCGGCAGCCCGATCAACCCGCCCAGCGCCATCATCGGCCACATCCGCATATAGCGACCGGCCATGAACTTACCGACCGGCTGCGCCCCCGGTGGCCTGCTCGTGAAGCTGCGCGCCATGACCAGGCCGCCCAGCATGAAGAACAGATCGACGCCGAGATAGCCTTTGGCGAACACCGCCGGCAGCCCGAAGATGACCGGAAGATGGAGCAGAAGCACGCATAGGGCAGCGACGCCGCGCAGCACCTCCAGACCAGGCAGTCGAACGGAACCGGGCACGGCCTTGCTGGCCGCCTTAGGGCCCATTGTCGGCGCCGGGCACGGCTTCCACCGGTTCGCTGCTCGGGCGCTTTCTGAAAGTGAAGGTGATGCGCACCCACGAACCGATCATCACATGGCTGCCTTCGCGCGGCGGGCGGACCAGAAACTGCCATGCTGCCCGGCGCAGCGCTTGTGCCGCACCCGATCCCGGCGGCGATTCGCCCAGCTCCTGGCAGTTCTCGACATGGTAATGCTCGATCATCCTGCAGGCAATTTCGGCCCGTTCGACTTCGCCATTGGTCTGGGCCATATAGGGCGCCAGTTCGGCGTCGGTCGGCTCGCGGTACCATTCGACGTTGTACAGCCGCTCGCCGCCCGGCCCTTCGCCCGGTCCATAGGTCGCGGAACTGCCGCCGCTGCTGCTGCCGCCGCTTTCGCCCGCATGGCTCGGCAGTTTCGATATGTCCGACGCCGCAAAGTCTTCCTTGGACAAATGCAGGAAAGGCGTCACCGGCACCGGCGGCTTGATCACCGGCGCCCGCGGGACGGCCTGCTGCGGATGCGGTGCCGCGGCCGCCTGCCTGGTGACCGTGCGTGTCCGCGCGGACTTGGAGCCCGATTTCTCCGGCGGCGGGATCTGGACCGAAACCAGATCGGCAGCTGGTTTGGTCTTCCCGCTCGGCCCCAGCGCACCCATCGCCAGCATCAGCAGCGCCAGCAGCACGGTCACCGCTGCCGCCAGCAGGAACGATACCAGCCGGTTGCCCGTGGTCGCCTGGCTCAGATAGGTTTGATGCTCAAGCTGCGCCGGATCCATCGGCGGAGCGCGTATAGTGTACGCGGTCGCTTCTCAACCCGCGAGTTGTAACCGATTGGCGCAAATCGACATGCGGCCCGGCAATCCTATCCCGTGGTATTAGCCATGACAGCGCCGAATGCGCCCGCTATGCGCCACACGTTCAGACACCATGGAACGATTATGATCGATTATCCCGAACTCGGCCTGCTTATCCACGGCGAATGGCGCCGCCCCGAAAAGCGCATCCCGGTGCTCAATCCCGCCGACCGGAGCGTGCTCGGGATGCTGCCCTGCGCCGGTCCGGCAGACATCGCCGATGCCATTGCGTCGGCCGAACGCGGCTTTGCCGAGTGGCGGAAAACCGCGCCGGCCGCGCGCGCCAGGATCGTGCTGCGCGCCGCCGATCTCATTCGCGAACGCGCCGATGACATCGCTTATGTCTCGACGCTCGAACAAGGCAAGCCGCTGGCGCAATCGAAGCTCGAGGTGCTGCGCGCCTGCGGCCTGCTGGAGTGGGACGCCAACGAAGCGTTGCGGCTCTATGGCCGGGTGATCCCCGGCGAACAGGGCCTGCGCCATATCGTGCTGCGCGAGCCGATCGGCGTCGTCGCCGGATTTGCGCCGTGGAATTACCCGGTCAGCGCGCCGGCGCGCAAGATCGCCGGCGCCATCGCCTCGGGCTGCGCGATCATCCTCAAAGCTTCGGAAGAAACGCCCGCCGGTTCGATCCAGATGGCGCAAGCCTTCATCGACGCCGGGCTGCCGCCGGGCGTGTTCAACCTGCTTTACGGCACGCCTTCGGAAATTTCCGAGGCGCTGATCCCGCACCCCGCGGTGCGGCTGGTCCATTTCACCGGCTCGGTGCCGGTCGGCAAGCATCTCGCCGCGCTGGCCGGGCTGCATATGAAGCCGGTGGTCATGGAACTGGGCGGGCACAGCCCGGTGATCGTCTGCGCCGACGCCGATCCCGAACAGGTCGCGCTGACTTCGGTGATGATCAAGACCCGCAATGCCGGGCAGATCTGCGTCTCGCCGACCCGCTGGATCGTCCATGACGACATTTACGACCGCTTCGTGGCGACTGCCGCCAAGCGCGCTGCGGAGCTGCGCATGGG
>CAXTOI010000482.1:0-2758 GCA_964245645.1 uncultured Novosphingobium sp.
CCCTCGAGCTCCCCGTCATTTTGTAGCGCATTGCCGCGATCGGCATGCTTCACTGCAGCCATAAGGCCTGCGGCGTCGCCCCCCGTCCGATTGCAGACGTTCCCGCGACTCCGTGATACCGAGCCACCAAGCAAAAAAAGGGCCCGCTTTGCAGCGAGCCCCTCTTTTTTAGTCATATCGCCGAAAGCGACAGATCAATCGTCGGCCTTCAAAAACGCCGGCATGTGATCGGGGTTTCCGCCTTCGCGGGGCGCACGGTCGCCGCCTTCGCGGCGGGGGCCGCGGCCGCCGTCACGCCCGCCGTCTCTGGCACCATCGCGTCCACCGCGATCGCCACGCGGTCCGCGACGATCACCGCGATCGCCACTCGGACGATCGCCGCGCGGTTCGCGGGCCGGGCGGCTATCTTCCAGCGCGGCACCGGTTTCCTGATCGACCAGGCGCATCGACAAGCGCACCTTGCCGCGCGGATCGATCTCGAGGACCTTGACCTTGACGGCCTGCCCTTCGGAAACGACATCGGTCGGCTTCTCGACACGCTCGTTACGCATTTCCGAGACGTGCACGAGCCCGTCCTTGCCGCCCATGAAGTTCACGAACGCGCCGAAATCGACGATGTTGACGACCTTGCCGTCGTAGACCTTGCCGACTTCGGCTTCCTCGACGATGCCCAGGATCCAGGCCTTTGCCGCCTCGATCTGCGCCGGATCGGACGAGCTGATCTTGATCAGGCCTTCATCGTCGATATCGACCTTGGCGCCGGTCTCGGCGACGATCTCGCGGATCACCTTGCCGCCGGTGCCGATGACTTCGCGGATCTTCGACTTGTCGATCTGGATCGACTCGATCCGCGGCGCATGTGCAGACAATTCGTTGCGCGAAGTGCCTAAGGCCTTGGTCATTTCGCCCAGGATATGCGCGCGGCCGTCCTTGGCTTGCGTCAGTGCGGCGGCGAAGATCTCGCGGGTGATGCCGGCGACCTTGATGTCCATCTGCATCGTGGTGATGCCTTCGGACGTGCCGGCCACCTTGAAGTCCATGTCGCCGAGATGATCCTCGTCACCCAGAATGTCGGACAGCACGGTGAATTGCTCGCCTTCCAGGATCAGGCCCATGGCGATTCCCGAGACCGGACGGACCAACGGCACGCCGGCGTCCATCATCGACAGCGAGCCGCCGCAGACCGTGGCCATCGATGACGATCCGTTCGACTCGGTGATGTCGGACACCACGCGGATCGTGTAGGGAAAGTCTTCCTTGGCCGGCAGCACCGCCTGCAGCGCGCGCCAGGCCAGCTTGCCATGGCCAGTGTCGCGGCGGCTGGGGGCGCCGAACCGGCCGACTTCGCCCACCGAGTAGGGCGGGAAGTTATAGTGCAGCATGAAGTTCGAGTAGGACAGGCCTTCCAGCCCGTCGATCATCTGCTCGGCGTCCTTGGTGCCTAGCGTGGTGGTGCAGATCGCCTGCGTTTCACCGCGGGTGAACAGCGCCGAGCCATGGGTACGGGGCAGGAAGCCGACCATCGCTTCGATCGGGCGAACCTGCGTAGTGCTGCGACCATCGATGCGCTGGCCGTCCTTGAGGATGGCGCCGCGCACGATTTCGGATTCCAGCTTCTTGACGACCTTGCCAGCAACCGCCTGGGTCTGCCCGCCTTCGCTGGCGTAAGCCGCCTTGGCCTTGGCCCGTGCTTCGTTCAGCGCGTTCGAGCGCGCCGATTTATCGGTCAGCTTGTAGGCCGCGGCAATATCTGCCCCGATCAGCGACTTGAGGTTGGCCTTCAGATCGTCGGTATTGTCCGAGCGATCGATTTTCCAGGGCTCCTTGGCGGCCTTTTCAGCCAGGTCGATGATCGCATCGACCACCGGCTTGATCGAGTCATGCGCAAACAGCACCGCGCCGAGCATGATATCCTCTGGCAGTTCGCGCGCCTGCGATTCCACCATCATCACCGCATTGCCGGTAGCGGCGACGACGAGGTCAAGCGCGCCGGCAGCGGCACTGGGCTGCGACGGATTGAGCGTGTATTCGCCATCGACGTAGCCGACGCGGGCAGCGCCGATCGGGCCCATGAACGGCAGGCCGGAAATGGTGAGAGCAGCCGACGCGGCGATCATCGCCACGATGTCCGGCTCGGTCTCGCCATCATAGCTCAACACATGGGCGATGACGTTGATCTCGTTGTAGAAGCCCTCGGGAAACAGTGGCCGGACCGGGCGATCGATCAGCCGGGAAACCAGCGTTTCCTTTTCGGTCGCGCCGCGTTCGCGCTTGAAGAAGCCGCCCGGAATACGCCCGGCGGCAAAGAATTTTTCCTGGTAGTGGACGGTGAGCGGGAAGAAATCCTGCCCTTCCTTGACCGACTTGGCGGCGGTGACCGCGCAGAGCACTACGGTTTCGCCATAAGTGGCGAGCACGGCTCCATCGGCCTGGCGGGCGATCCGCCCGGTTTCCAGAGTGAGGGTTTTTCCGCCCCATTCCAGCTTTACGGTTTTGACGTCGAACATGTATTATCCTTCAGCCCGCAGGCCCGATTGCCGGCGGGATTTGCTGCCGGGGAGATCCGTCCCGGTCCGGTGCGAGGCACTTTCGGCCCCATGGCCCTGCTCGCCGAATTGCGAGCCGGGCTTGTGGCGAGCTTGTTTAAATTTCCGTCGGCGGTCGTTACTTACGCAACCCCAGCTTGGCGATCAGCGAGTTGTACCGCTCGACATCCTTGCGCTTCAGGTAATCGAGCAGCGCGCGGCGCGTCCCGACC
>CAXTOI010000482.1:2768-3109 GCA_964245645.1 uncultured Novosphingobium sp.
GCACATGCAACCAAGCGACCCGCTCTCTTTGCTGTCGCATCGCTGTTGCGATGCTTTGGGGGTCGCTCCAGTTGCGAAATCTTACTTGCGCAGGCCCAGCTTGGCGATCAGCGCATTATAGCGTTCCACATCCTTGCGCTTCAGGTAATCGAGCAGCGTGCGCCGCTTGTTCACCATCATCAGCAAGCCGCGACGCGAATGGTTGTCCTTGGCATGGATCTTGAAATGCCCGGTCAGCGTGTTGATCCGGCTGGTCAGAATGGCGACCTGCACCTCTGGCGAACCCGTATCACCTGTACCACGGGCATTGTCCTCGATGATTTCCTGCTTCTTTTCTGCAC
>CAXTOI010000483.1:0-3098 GCA_964245645.1 uncultured Novosphingobium sp.
GGCGGCATATTGCTCTTCAGTCGAGGGGATGAGGTCATAGAATTCGATGTCACTTGGATAGCCCGGAGACGCCGCCTGCACATAGGTAGCGCTGGTGATATACTGCTGTTCGTAGATTTTGGTGCGATCGTAGAACAGGCCTACGACCCAGGTAAGCAGATCACCGGGCCGGTTCGAAGCGATGCGGACCTCCTGCACGAACGACTTGTAGGTCTTGGGCAGGTAGCTGGTCATCGGCACCAGTTCGTCGGCGGGGGTAAGCCCAAGCTCGCGGTAATAACGCTCGCCGGTTCCTGAATAATCCTGCGTGTTGGTAGCATTCTTGTCGAGGTACGAGGTCGAGGACACCAGGCTGAGCGCGCCGATCGGCCTTTCGATCTTCAGGTTCGAGACGATGCTGCGATCGCGGTTATAAGAGCGGAACAAGTTGCTGTACTGGTATTCGGGCCGGTTGGCGTCGCTATACGGATAGCCGTGCGCGACGGTGTTCTGCAGCGAGACGCTGGGCGTGATGATCCAGAGATCGGGTGCCCATCGCAGCGTCACCCGGGCGTTGGTCAGATCGGCGGTGTTGTCGTTCTTCTGGCCGATCGGGTCTGTTGGCTGAATATTATAATATCCATTCACCGGCACGACGCGGTCAACGAAGCCGGGCGTGTGCACCTCCGACACGAACACCCGGCCGGCAAGATCGGACGTAATCGGCACGTTGACAGCAATCTTGCCTTCGTAGCCGAGGCCGCTGCCGCCAACGACACCGCTGCCGGTCACCTCCGCCTTGGAATCGAAGCCGGCGGTCGAGGGCTGGTTTGTGAGAATGCGGATCGTGCCACCCATCGAGCTGGCGCCGTACAGGGTCCCCTGGGGACCGCGCAGCACCTCGACCCGGGCCACATCGAAAAAGTCGATATCGGGGGCGCCCGAAAAACCATCCGAGCGCAGATCGAACGGCGTCTCATCCAGATAATAGGATACCGCTGGCGCCAGGCCATAGCCGGTATTGATCCCGCGCAGGACGATCTGGTTCTCGCCGGGCACCAGCGTCTTGATCGACAGGCTCGGCACGATGCGGATGAGGTCGCTCGTTCCTGTCACGTGCTGATTGGCGAGCTGTGCATTGCTGATCGCGGTGATTGCGATCGGCACGTCCTGCAGCCGTTCGCTGCGCTTCTGCGCAGTGACGACGATTTCACCACCGGCCGCGGCGTCGGTGGCTGCCGCGTTCGTCGCCGGAGAAACCGGCGCGGGCGTCTCCTGCGCAAAGGCGCTGTTCATGGTCAGTGACAGAGAAAGTGCTGTACTGACCCTTAAGACTATTAAAATGGCGTGAGTTGTAACTGTAAATTCTTGTGACTTTACCGGCGTACGCATTGTCAATCCCCCTATACGCGAGATTATCGCGTGAACATCGATGGTCTAGCCTCTCCAATCCGCTACCCGTTATTTGTAAAAAACGTGTAAGATCACGTCTTTCCGACGCAGCGTGCATCGATCAGGGTATCTTTAATGTCGGATGATACGTTCGAGCCGTCCGGGCTCTTGTCATAATATTTTCATATACGCCGGCGCGAAGATTGAACGTATCGGCCAATGTTCAGAACATGGCAGACATCCCGCACAGAAATGTCGTGGTTGCTCCGGGCCGGTCAGGAGCGGGAGCGGCGCAGGCTTCCGGGGGTCATGCCGAACTCGGCGCGGTACTGCCTGATGAAGTGTGCGCAATCGGCAAAGCCGGTGCGCAGCGCAACCTCGGTGACGTTCTCGTCGGAGTTCTGGAGCAGCCAGCGTGCGTAACGCAGCCGCGTGCCGCGGATATGCGCCGCTGGCGATTGGCCGAGCTCGGCAACGAACAGCCGCCCGAGCTGACGCTCGCTCAGGCCCACCTCACGCGCCAGCCACGCCGGCGAGATCGGCTGCGATAAGGATCGCTCGAGCAGGAACACCGCCCGCCGCAACCGCGGGTCGGCAACGCGGGTGTAGCCGATCGCCTGCGACACCGCCACTGGCGCGGCATCGGCCTTGTTGGGCACCGACATCTGATACACCGTCTTGGTCGCGCGCTCCTGACCGCAATGGCGACTGATCAGATGCGTGGCGAGACTGATGACGGAGATGCCACCGGCACAACTGAGCCGGTCGCCGTCATCGATGTAATCAAGGTTGGTGACCGCGTGGACGCGGGGGAACAGCGACCGGAAATCTTCAAGGTGATAAGGATGGATGCAGGTTCGGCGTCCATCCAGATAGCCGAGCCGCGCGAGCGGGAAGGTGCCTGTGCAGATGCCGATCAGCGAAACTCCCGCACGATGCACCTGCTCGAGGTAAGCGATATTTTCTGCCGATCCGTGCTCCATGCTGCGCAGCAGCCCGCCGATGACAGCCACATAATCGAATTGTCGCGGATCGGAATAAGCGGCGTCGCAGCTAACCTCCACGCCGCAGCTTGCTTTAATCCGCGCGCCTTTCGCCGCGCCCATTACACTCCAGGAGCAACGATGCTTTTGCGAGTTGTCACCAAAATCGGCGGCGTGGCGCAAGGCATCGACGAAACCCGCCAGCGAAAGCAGCGGAAAATCCGGCCAGAGTACGAGCCCGACATTTAGGTCATGCCGTGCGACCGGATCACGCCGCGTAGCGCCCTCATGATCGATCAGATCGACGATCCGGCGTCCCGATGTTTCCGCCGCACCGGTTGCCTGAGTCTGAGCGGGCAGTCTTCCTCGAGATAGTCTCACCATTTCATCCTCGCGGGCGCAACCATCGGTCACTCCCCAGATTTGGGAGCATGCGATCAAACATCCATCGCTTCAAGGTTGTAGGCGTTTATGCCTCGACGCCGTGAAAACCTCTGGGTGAGGATTTCGGGAGAGGTCTCCTTATACCAGATCTCGATGACCTTGACCCATGAAGATTGCCATTCCCGTTCGCTGGCGAGGAGGAGCGGCGACGGCGATGTGGTTCATCGTCTAGCTGCTCCGACGAAGTCCAGCGGGCGGGAATGGCAACCCTTCGGGCGGCTTCTGGCGGGTCTCGGCCCAGGATCTTGGGACATCGTCGCGGTCTCGGAACGATGAACCACATCGCCCCTTCGACCGCTC
>CAXTOI010000484.1:0-3095 GCA_964245645.1 uncultured Novosphingobium sp.
GGCCGAGATCCACTGGGGCGATGAGACGGGGCTGTCCAACCAGGCCAGCTATGCTGGAGTTGGACAGTAGTTTTACTTTCCTGAATTCCAGTGGGAGTATTTCCATTAACTTACCCGCGGTTTGTCCGGTATTTTTTCTACGGTGCGGTGCCACGTTGTGGCCTGTAGCCGGCCGCCCCTAGGCAGCTTTTACCTTATAGGCCTTGCGTATTCGCCGCTGGTCGTGCCATTGATGCGGTGTCACAGTCGATCGCCGCATGTTCTTCCGCATCAAACCGTCTGGAACCCGCCGTTATCTGCAGATCGTGGAGAACACCCGCGACGGCGCCGCCACGCGCCAACGCGTCGTCGCCACCCTCGGTCGGGTTCAAGATCTCCAGGCCTCCGGCAAGCTTGATGCCCTGCTGCGCTCAGGCGCGCGGTTGTGCGAGACCTCGTTGCTAATCTCCAGTCTGCAGGCCGGAACTCTCGAGGCCTCCACCACCGCCCGCATCGGCGCGCCGATGATCTTCGGTCGGCTATGGGAGCAGACCGGTTGCGCCGCGGTGTTCCATCACCTGGCCGCCGGCCGCGGCTTCGGCTTCTCGCTCGAACGTGCGGTGTTTGCCAGCGTCTTGCACCGGCTGGTGGTATCCGGATCGGACCGCGCCTGTGACGCGTGGCTGGACGCTTATCATGTCGAGGGCGCCAATGCGCTTGCGTTGCACCAGCTGTATCGCGCCATGGCCTGGCTGGGGGAGACCCTGGCCGACCAAAGCGGCGCTACACGGGCGCCCCGGCGGATCAAGGACCTCATCGAGGAAGCGCTATTTGAACGTCGGCGCAACCTGTTCTCCGACCTCTCAGTCGTCCTGTTCGACACCACCTCCCTGATGTTCACCGGCGGCGGCGGCGAAAGCCTCGGTCAGCACGGCATTTCGAAAGACCGTCGGCCCGACTTGCATCAGGTGGTGGTCGGCGTTGTGCTCGACGAGGCCGGGCGGCCGATCTGCTCGGAGACCTGGCCGGGCAATGCCACCGACGTCAAATCACTGCTGCCGATCGTGACCCGGCTGCGCGATCGCTTCGGTATCCGCCACATGTGCGTGGTCGCCGATCGCGGCATGATCAGTGCTGAAACGATCGCCGAACTCGAGGCACGCGGCATCGATTACATCCTCGGTGCCCGCGAGCGCAGCTCATCGGAAGTGCGCGAGGTCGTGCTGGCCGATCGCCAGCCGATGGTACCGCTGACCATACCACGCGCGCGCGGCCATGAGCTCGACATCGCGGTCAAAGAAGTGATCGCCGGCGACTGGGGGCCGGGGGTGAAGCCGCGGCGCTATGTGATCTGTTTCAACCCCACTCAAGCACGCCGTGACGCCGCTGTGCGTGAGACCATCCTCGCCAGCCTGCGCAGCAAACTAAAAGCGGGCGACAAGGAACTGGTTGGCAATACCGGCTATCGCCGTTTCCTCGCCACGCCGCGGGAGGGGCATTTTGAGATCGATGCCGCGCGTATCGCCGATGATGCGCAGTTCGACGGATTACATGTGCTGCGCACCAACAGTACCATGAACATGCTGTCCGTGGCGCTGGCCTACCGCGAATTGTGGCGGGTGGAGGCGATCTTCCGAACCGCGAAATCCACCCTTGAGACCCGGCCGATCTTTCATCAGTCCGATGCCGCAATCGCCGGACATTTATTTTGTTCTTTTCTAGCACTCTTGCTGCGCAAGGAACTCGATGAGCGGCTGGCGGCAGCCGGCGTGACTGCCGAATGGAACGACATCGTCCGTGATCTGGATCGCGTTGAACAGGTGACCCTCGAGCAGGGCGGCAAGTGCTTCGTGCTGCGACCCCAAGCTCCCGGCTGCGCTGGCGCGGTGTTTAAAGCGGTCGGCGTCGCATTGCCACCGCTCGTTCAGCAGCTGACCGGCCCTCCGCCGCCTGCTTAGGTGCCACCCTCACCACCACGCTGCAGACAATGCAGTGTGGTGCCACGTCGTCCTGGAATTCCCGTAAACATGTTTGATTTCATATGGTTGGTAAAAGTCACTGTTCAACTCGAGTGATGGCCAAGTTGACCGCCGACCAGCGGCGCGACCTAATGGAGGTGATTGATGATCGCCATCAGCGTGGCTCCACAGTGCTGGCGACACAAATTCCGCTGGATTGCTGGCACGAGCAGATTGGGGATCCCACTTACGGCGACGCGATTCTGGATCGGCTGGTTCACAACGCCTATCGGATCGAACTGCGGGGTCCCTCGATGCGGCCTGGACGGGCGCAGTTATCCACTGATGGTAAGTATAACGCAAACAACGATGTGAGTGAAGATATCCCCGTTACTCACACAATGCACAGCCGAGCAACAACCACAGCGAGGAAGGATTAGGCTTGATATAGTAGTTGCCTTTGGGGACTTGGTCAATATAAGATGACTACGTCAGCAGAGACCAACCTGCGGTGAGTGCCCAGATGCCTTCGGAAGAGGTGCCGGATCACAGCGTGACCGGCTGCCGCTTTCGAGCGTGACAGGGTGCCGGTTTGAAGCGTGTTCGCCTGCCGGTTTCAAGCGTGACCGGGTGCCGAATTCAGCGTGACGGCCAGGCCAAGCCGGGTCCAGCGGGCGAACAGTCCATAAAGCGTGTTGAAGGGGATATCGCAGAGCTGTCCGATCGCCCGCCACTGCATGCCGCAAAAGCAGACACACCAGATTGCCATCACCGCCTTGCGCAGTGCGGCTCCAGCCAGCGGTGGCTTTGGCCCCGACCGTATCGGCCGGGCAGCATCCCTTACCATGGCCTCGAGTTCCGCCAGCACTTCGTCGACGAACACGTCGACATCGGCAAACGCATCCCATGGGCCGGGCGATGTCTTGGCGGGACGGACGGCAGTGCCCATAGTGTGTGGCCTCCGATGCTGTTGACGACGGATGGTGCAATGGCTTGTCGTCTTTCCCGGCGTCACCTTCAATCCAACCCCAGATTGTAATCACGCCCGCAACGGATGGCTCAGACTTACTACAAACAGACACTTAGTCTTTGCCATTACCTGCATCGGTGGCGGTCCGGTAGTTTGGTCGGCATCTGGGAAGACTGGCACTTACCGGG
>CAXTOI010000485.1:0-3058 GCA_964245645.1 uncultured Novosphingobium sp.
CACCGGACAAGCAAAGAAAGAAGCCCAAGCCCGGGTCAAGCCCGGGCCAACGGGGATGTGACGGGGGGTGTTATCTTGGTGAAGCTGCGACTTGATCAGAGGGTCCGTAAAGACATCCTCTCTTCCGTCACCCGTCTGCTTCAAACCGGCAAACCCGGCTCCAGCAAGCGATGCAGATGCACGATCACGTACCGCATCTCGGCATCGTCGACCGTCGCCTGGGCCTTGGCCCGCCATGCATCTTCCGCCGTGGCGTAGTCCGGGTAAACCCCGACCAGATCGAGCTTGGGCAGGTCGGTAAATTCCAGCCCCTGCGGATCGCGAACCCGCCCGCCCATGACGAGGTGAAGTTTCTGCATGCTGTGCCTACCCTGATCAGATCAAGCCGCTGCAATAGCGCTTCGCGGTTGCAGCATGCAAGGCTCCGCAGCCGCCGATCGTCAGCTGCGGACTTTGTCGACGAGCTTGATCACCGCGCGGGCCAGCGCCTTGCCGCTATCGTTCAATTGTTCGGCAGCATCTTCGGCAAGCTTCTTCGTCTGCTTCGTCAGGCTTTCGGTCTGCTCCTTGGCGGTCTTGCCGACGATGTCGCTGGCGCTGCTCAATTTATCCTGGGCATCCGCAGCGGTGGACTGCGCCCGGTCGGCGGCCTGTGCGGCCAGGGCCTGGGTCAGTTCGGTGACCGTCGCGGCCAGTGCCGCCAGGGCACGAGCGGCCTTCTGCGGCTTCTTGCGCCGGCGACCGAGCGGCAGCAGCAACGCGCCCACTGCCACGGCGATCGTCACGCCGCCCAGCACGCTCAACCCCACATTTTCCTTGGCGACGCGGGTCACCGTCTCGGTCGCGTCCGCCAGCGGAGCCGTCAAATCGGCTACTTTGCTCGCCAAAGGCTCGTCCAGATGGGTCTTGGCAAGATCGGTCACAGCATTGTCCTTAGTCATCTGCATATTCCTTAAATCTGCGCCAATATTCACCGGTTGCCAGTTTCAGTCGATCCCCGATCTTCCTTGACCGCGATTTGCGCGTCCGGAAACGATAGAACAGCCCGCTCGCGCCGGCCATGATCGGCTTGCGCGTCAGCCACAGCAGGATTGCCGCCACCGATGCGGCGACGATACCGCGGCTGTCGTTGGCGATATCGATCGCTTGCTGCGCAACCGACAGCGTGGTTCGTTGCGCTTCGGCGACAGCGCGGCGCTTCAGCACGGCCGGAGCCAGATCGACCTTCGCCAGCCCCAGCCGCCGCTGGAATTCGCCCCGGGCGAGATTGCGCGCCGCGCGCTGCTGCACCAGCTGCGGGCTGGGCTTGGTCATGCCCGATCCTTTCCATCATGCAGCAGCGCCAGGAACCGCCGCAACCCGCTGAAGGCGACCAGCGCCGCGATCGTCGTGAACAGCAGCAACACACCGACCACCACGCCCATCGCGCCCCATGCGCCGAGCAGCGGCGCCAGCGCCAGCAGCAGGCCGACGATCAGCGCCATCAGCACGAAGAACAGCAGTGTGAGCGCGATCGCCGCGCCGCCGACGATCCAGGCCGCAGCAATGCCCATCATTTTGGCGCGCGTAGTCTGATAGGCCAGCTCCGCGCTCGCCATCTGCCGCGCGGCCGCAATCAGCAGGCGCAGTTCCGCCACGATCGAAGGGGCGGAAGGGGAAGCCGCAGCTGTTCCCTCCCAATCGGGCTGCCGGTCGAAATCAGCCACGCGCATTTTCCCTTCGGGCATCCGCATGGTGCCGCATCATCGCTACCATCGACCCGGATTCAATCGTCCGAGCTGCTGAACAGCCGCGACAGCGCAAACCCGGCGACGACGGCGATACCCACCGCCAGAGCGGGGCTCTTGCGCACGAATGCGGCCACTTCATCGCCAAACTCGCTCAACTCCTTGGCATCGAGCCGCGCGGCGACATCCTGGATCGAGCGCGCCGCGGTGCGGGCATAATCGCCATATTGCGGACCCAGCTTCTCGTCGATCGCGGGCGCATTGTCCGATACGACCTTGCCCAGCCCGGACAATGCGCCACTCGCGCGGGTCTTGCCGTCCACGGCCAGCGACGCTGCCTTGTCCTTGGCGGTTTCGACCAGATCGTTGCCCTTGGCGGTCAGTTTGTCGGCATAGGCGCTGGCCTGGTTCTGCGCGGCCCCGCCCAACGCCGCCGCGCCGCCCTTGGCCTCTTCGAGCGCCTTGGCAAAGCGGGCCTTGGCCTCGGAAGTCTGATCGTCAGTGACGGTGGCCAGTTGTTCGTTATCGGGCATAGTAGTTCCTTTCTCGAGTTCGGGAATTCATGGCCTGCATAAGTGTCGGTCGCGATGATCCTGTCGCGCCATAGATCCTAAGTGCTGCAATGCGGCTTGCCTGCCAAGGTTCCCCTGCTAAATCACCCGCTTCTGCCAAATTCCGCCACTGCGTGGCTTTTAATTGCCGAATTTATATTTTCAGCAAGGAGATCAAGCTTCATGACCGCGATCATAGACATCCACGCCCGTGAGATCCTCGACAGCCGCGGCAACCCGACCGTCGAGGTGGATGTGCTGCTGGAAGACGGCAGCTTCGGCCGCGCGATGGTGCCCTCGGGCGCCTCGACCGGCAAGCATGAAGCGGTGGAGCTGCGCGATGGCGACAAGAGCCGCTACCTGGGCAAGGGCGTGCTGAAGGCGGTCGCCGCGGTCAATGACGAGATCGGCAAAGCGCTGGAGGGCTTCGACGCCGAGGACCAGCGCGACATCGACCTGGCGATGATCGCGCTGGACGGCACCGAGAACAAGAGCCGGCTGGGCGCCAACGCCATCCTCGGCGTCAGCCTGGCGGTGGCCAAGGCATCGGCGGATGCGCGCGGCTTGCCGCTTTATGCCTATGTGGGCGGCGTTTCGGCGCATGTCCTGCCGGTGCCGATGATGAACATCATCAATGGCGGCGAACATGCCGACAACCCGATCGATTTCCAGGAATTCATGGTGATGCCGGTCGGCGCGCCGACGCTGGCGGATGCGGTGCGCTGCGGGTCGGAGATTTTTCACACGCTCAAGAAGGCACTGCACGACAAGGGGCTGAAC
>CAXTOI010000486.1:0-2485 GCA_964245645.1 uncultured Novosphingobium sp.
GCTCGCGCCCCAGCACATCTCTGGCCGCAGCGCGGTACCACGGCACGATCTGCGCGGTATACGCGAGATAGGCGTCGCGGATATGCGCCGCGCCCGCGCTGTCGCCATGCTTGAGCGCGTCGTCATAAGGCTCGGCGAATTGCCAGTCCGAATTTTCCATCGACACTGGCGCGACACGGTAGCCATGATCCGCCAACCAGCCTTCGAAACGCTGCCGGATTGGCAGTGTAGGGCCGGTTTCCAGGTATGGATGGCGATACCAGTGCTCATTCCGGCCGCGCTTCGCCAGCAGTGCCTGCGTGACCACCTCGCCGCGCGCCACATCGGCGATGTAAGCTTCGACCGGGGTGTTGGTCAGCGAAAGATGCGAGTAGCTGTGGTTCCCCAGATCCACCCCCGCGTCCAGCCAGCGGGTCAACAGATCGATGCGCGCAGGCCGGTCCCACTCGGCAAGCTGGATTTCGTTGACGAAGCCGGTCACCGGCCAGTGATGCCGCTTGAAGCCATCAAGCAGCACGGCGGTGATCCGCTGTGCCTCGGGCATCGGCGCGTAATAGCCGAACACCGGCAAGTCATCGAAGGTGATCGCCACCACATCGGCCCGAGCCGGCGATGCACCCAGCGCGACCAGCGCAATTATCAGGAACAGCCACCGCATCCGCATCGCCCCGGGGTTCGAGATAAGCGCGCTTTCCCACTGGCCAGGTTGCTGCGGTCTGAACGTCACTTGCATCCGATCCGCAGACGGATCTATCCGCGGGATGCCACCGATCCTATATCGGGCATGCGCAACAACCGGCAAGCTATCGAGGCACCAAATGACCACCCGTCGCCAAGCCACCGTCCATCGCATGGTGATGCCTGACCATTTCTGTCCGTTCGGGCTGAAGGCTGTGGACCTGCTTAAGCGCAAGGGCTTCGAAGTCGAAGATCACTGGCTGCGTACCCGCGCCGACACCGAAGCCTTCAAGACCGAACACGAAGTCAAAACGACGCCGCAAATCTCCATCGGCGGCATTCGCATCGGCGGCTACGACGATCTGCGCCGACACTTCGGGCAGCATGTCGCAGCAGCGAGCGAGACCAGCTACCGCCCGATCATCGCCGTCTTCGCGATGACCGCATTGATGGCGCTCGCAGCCAGTTTCGCCGCATTCGGCACGCCGTTCACGATCCGGGCAGGCGAATGGTTCATCGCCTTCAGCATGTGCGTACTGGCGATTCTCAAGCTGCAGGACATCGAGCGCTTTTCGACGATGTTCCTGGGCTACGATCTGCTGGCAAAACGCTGGGTACGCTACGGCTATATCTATCCCTTCGCCGAAGCACTCGCCGGCGTGCTGATGGTGACCGGCGCCTGGCGCTGGCTGTCGGTGCCGATCGCACTCACCATCGGCACGATCGGCGCGGTGTCAGTGATCAAGGCAGTCTATATCGACCAGCGCACGATCAAATGCGCCTGAGTCGGCGGCTCGAGCAGCGTGCCGCTGGGCTTCGTGTCGCTGACCGAGAATTTGATGATGGTGGCGATGGCGATCTGGATGATGCTGCGCTGATCCGCGTCAACCTCAGGTCAACGACCGGGATGTAGCGATATTCTCCGAAGGCGCGCTTCGGACCGAAGCCGTCCGCCGCAACAAGGCTGCCTTGGCCCATCGCTCGCAGGGAGCCTCGATGTAATTGCGCAGAAGGTAGGCCGCGCCGATAATTACGGCAAAGACCGGCACGATCAAGGCATCGGCAAGCCCAGCCAGGCTTGAACCATCACAGTAGCCTCGGTCGCACGTGATAAAAGAACCTGAAAATCCATGATATTTGAATCTAAGAATACTATATACGCGGTAAAGAACGAATAGATGAATCATGTATATCGAATAGGATAGCTCACCGATCAGCTGTGGAATCTTTGCCTTCAACTTCGAGCTGATGAATCCACCTTCATTTGCAAATACCAGGATCACGCCGAGAAACATCACGGGCGCCACCATTGAAAAAGGCCCTGTCCCGGCGACGGATATGAAAATCCCAATCAGACATATGGCCGCGATTTCCGCTGCTGTGGTCGAAGATCCCCACCGTCCCCGAATGAGGGGGAAAAACTCAGCGCCGATCACGCCGAGTGCAAAGCCATAAGTGCATCGGAAAAGGGCAGCAAAGCGGAAGGAATGCATATTGCCGCCGTAAAACACCGCCACAAAGCTGCAGGACAAGACGGCGACGATCACGCAAACTACAGTAAGGCTGGTCTTCGCACGGAAACTTTTGAAAAAGACTGCGAACAGCACGTAGGTCCAAATTTCGACTGCGATGCTCCAGCTCGGGCCGTTCCAACCTACTCCATTGGACGTGAAGAATGCGTTTGTGAGCGTGAAGCTCGAAAAAAGGCCGCCGATGGTCATATCGTTCCGGAAGGCGGCGCCTACCCCCCCTTTGGCAAGCAACGCAAGCTGCACCGCCAGGAAAAGCCCCAACACAGCCAGATGCC
>CAXTOI010000486.1:2495-3042 GCA_964245645.1 uncultured Novosphingobium sp.
GGATAGATCCGGCCCAGACGCAGCCATATAAATGATCCAACCGAAAAGCCGCCGACAATCTTCTGCCGATAAGCTGTCGTTATTACAAAGCCACTGAGTACGAAGAAAAAGTCGACAAACAGCCAGCTATTGCGAATGAGAGGCAGGTTCGAAATCCACCCGATTGTGTGGAAATGATACAATACCACCATGCAGGCAAACACCCCGCGAAGGCTGTCAAGCACTCGATAGCGGCGCCTCACCGATATGCTCACTTTGTGACCCCACTAAAGCCCCCATTTCTGGCTCATAGCCTTGGCAGTATGCGCGATCAACCTGGTTATTTATAACCTGGATTTTTATAGTTTTTTGACGGTCAAATGTGATGCAACTTATCTTAGCCTATGCTTAGAACCCATGCCAACAACCAGAATTTACGAAATTCGCTTCGGCGAAATTTTGCTCACGCGCGACCGCCCCCCACTCCCCCGCCTAAGCACGACTGCCAGACACCGGCAGAGGGGACGCAGAATGGCAAATCCGGCGATCACCGCATATCAGTAAATGG
>CAXTOI010000487.1:0-3029 GCA_964245645.1 uncultured Novosphingobium sp.
GTCTGCCTCGGGCACATCATATTGGCTGAGCTTGCCATCGATGAACTCGTCGAGCACCGGCGCGGCTGGCGTCGCGCCGGCGGCCATCGCCGGCGGGCTCAGGTCCGACAATCCCCACCATTGATAACCCGGGCCGAACCCGGTCCGATGCGGCGCATGCGGCGCCAGGAACAGCGCATCGGGCAGGCCCTGTTGCCATTCGGGCGCCAGCGAAATCATGTCCTGACCGTTTGAGCCGAAGCCATGAAGCAGGAGCACGATCTGTTGCGGTGCCGCGCCCGACAGCGGCTTGAGGCTGGCGCCATTGCTGATCTTGATCATCGGATTCCATCGGAAGGCGGGGTGCCGGGTAGGTGCGGGGGAGCAACGCGCATGCACCACTCCCCGCTCGCGACGTCCATATAGGCACTATTCCCGCAATCGGAATCGGCTCGTGCCTATTTTTCTTCTTCGAAGGTAATCGCGACCGCGGCATTCGCGCTCAGCCGCACCACGCCGTCCTCGACCTCGGCGACCAGGCCGCCTGAAATATAATGGTGATGCCCCTGATGGCTGCCTTCGCCACTGTCCTTCTTGGTCAGCTTGATGCGATCGCCATCTACCTTGTCTACCGTCCCGACATGGACGCCATCGGCGCCGATCACTTCGGCATGCTCTTTAACCTGACTTAAATCGGCCACCGCCTGATCCTTTCGTTGCTGTTGAACCGTTCCAAACGCACGACACTGCATTTTGTCCCATCGATTTCGGGGCGCACGCTTGAACAAGGCGTCAGCTGGCTTCGATCAACAGTGTGTCCAGCGTAAACGGGCCGTCAGGCTCAATCCCAAAACGCTCTTTGACTTCAGCACCGGCAATCTGCTGCAAGGCCCGGATCGCGGCAATTTGGCCGGGCGGCGTGCGCATGCGCGCCGTCCAGCTGCCGAAATCCATCCGCAATCGCCCCGGCGTCAGCGCCGCGACCGCGAACCCCGCGCGCTCCAGCATCGCCTGCCACTCGCCGGCACGGTAATCGCGCCCAACCGCGACAGCGCACCGCGCCGAAACGCAGGGGAACCCATCGACAAACCCCACAAAACCAAACACCCTGTGCCGATGGCAGACTGGCAATTCTGGATCGATCGCGGCGGCACCTTCACCGATGTCGTCGCGCGGCGCCCCGATGGCCGGATCGCGGTCGCCAAACTGTTGTCCGAAGATCCCGAGCGCTACCCCGACGCCGCCATCGAAGCGATCCGCCGCCTGACCGGCGGCATCGATATCCCGCTTTCCGTCCGCATCGGCACCACCGTCGCCACCAACGCACTGCTCGAACGCAAGGGCGAACCCACCCTTCTGGCGATCACCCGCGGCTTCGGCGATGCGCTCATCATCGGCCAGCAGGAACGTGCCGACATCTTCGCCCGAGACCTGCGCCGCCCCGCTCCGGTATTTGCACAAATCATCGAGATCGACGAACGTGTCTGTGCCGACGGCAGCATCGCTCGCCCCCTCGACCGCCAAGCCGCCCGTGCCGCATTGCAATCCGCCTTCGCTGCCGGTCTGCGCGCCGTCGCCATCGTCCTGATGCACGGCTACCGCTACACCGCGCATGAAGCCGCGCTGGCCGGGATCGCGCAAGCCATCGGCTACACCCAGATCTCGGTCAGCCACCGCGTCGCCCCGCTGATCAAGCTGATCGGCCGCGGCGACACCACCGTGGTCGATGCCTATCTCTCCCCGATCGTGCGCCGCTACGTTGCCGGCCTGGACCTGGCGCTTGGAGCCATGGCCCAGGCCACGCTGTTCATGCAGTCGAGCGGCGGCCTCATCGACGGCCTGCACTTTCAAGGCAAGGACGCGATCCTGTCCGGCCCCGCGGGCGGCATCGTCGGCATGGCCGAGACGGCGCGCGAGGCCGGGTTCGGTCAGGTCATCGGCTTCGACATGGGCGGCACCTCGACCGACGTGTCGCATTACGCCGGCACTTACGAGCGCGACACCGAAACGCGCATTGCCGGCGTCCGCATCCGCGCACCGATGCTGCGCATCCACACCATCGCCGCCGGCGGCGGCTCGATCTGCCGCTTCGACGGCGCAGCGCTGAGTGTCGGCCCCCACAGCGCGGGCGCGATTCCCGGCCCAGCCTGCTATCGCCGCGGCGGCCCGCTGACGATCACTGACTGCAATCTCATGCTCGGCAAGCTGCACCCCGAATTCTTTCCCGCGCTGTTCGGCCCCGCGGGCGATCAGCCGCTCGATCGCGCTGCCGCCGCCGCGCGCTTCGCTGCCATTCCCCTGCCGGCAGAGGTCGCCGCCGAAGGCTTCATCGCCGTTGCCGTCGCCAACATGGCCAATGCGATCCGCAAGATCTCGATCGCGCGCGGCCACGATGTCACCCGCACCACGCTGGCGTGCTTCGGCGGGGCAGGGGGCCAGCACGCTTGCCTCGTTGCCGACGCGCTGGCGATCGACCGGGTCATGATCCACCCGCTGGCCGGCGTCTTGTCCGCGTACGGCATGGGCCTTGCCGACCGTCGCGTGCTGCGCGAGGCGACATCGGGCCTGTGCATCACGGATCATCGGCAGGTCGTCGAAGCATCGGCAAACCTCGCCAACGAGGCCCGGACCGCGCTGGCGGCACAAGGGATCGCCGCCGCAGCCATCCGCGTCGAACAACGCGTTCACCTGCGCCGCGGCCACACCGACCATGGTATCGAAGTCGCGCTTGACACCGCCGAAGCGATGACCGCCGCCTTCGACACGGCCCATCGCGCCGAGTTCGGCTTCGTTGGCGAAGCCCCGCTGTTCGCCGACCGCCTCATTGCCGAAGCCATCGCCGAATCGCCCCGCCCGGAAACCATGCTGGCGGCATATTGCGGCGAACCGGCGGCACCCCTGGCGACAAAGCCGGTCTACATGGCCGGCAACTGGCACGACGCCCCGATTCACGCCCGCGAACATCTGCCGCTCGGCCACAGCCTCGCCGGCCCCGCGCTGATCATCGACAATGCCTCGACCACCGTGGTCGAGCCCGGCTGGCGCACGCG
>CAXTOI010000488.1:0-3020 GCA_964245645.1 uncultured Novosphingobium sp.
ACTCCCGATACCGCGCCTCCTGTGGAAATAACGCCGCCGGCCCCCGACGCCGCCCCGGACAACACCGGCAACTGAGCCCGTTGGGCTTCGGCGAGCAGTCGCAGATAGCGCTTCTGGGTAATCTCGACCGCCCCCAGCGAAGCCAGGTGCCCGGTGATGAACTGGCAATCCAGCAACTGCACGCCGCCGCCGCGCAGCGCCGCCACCAGCCACGCCAGCGCCACCTTCGATGCGTCCGATGCCCGGGCAAACATGCTCTCGCCGCAAAACACGCGGTCGAACCCGACGCCGTAAAGCCCGCCGGCGAGCACTGGCGTGTCGTCGGCCCCGGCCTGCCACACCTCGATCGAATGCGCCTGGCCGGCGGCATGCAATGCGCAATAACTGGCCGCGATCCGCTCGCTGATCCAGGTTTCGCCACCTTCGGTCGGGCGCGGCGCCGCGCAAGCGGCGATCACCTCGGCAAAGGCGGCGTCGCATGTCACGGCAAAGCGCCCGCGCCGCAGCGTCCGCGCCAGCGAATGCGAACAGCGAAAGCCATCGAGCGGCAGGATCGCGCGACGCTTAGGCTCGACCCAGAACACATCGCAATCGCTGCGCGAATCCGACATCGGAAAAATCCCGCTGCGATAAGCCAGCATCAACAGCTGCGGCTCGATGATCGGAGGCGGGGCGAACGGCTGCATTGCGGTGCCATACCATTTGCGGCGCGGGTCCGGGAGATGTTGATATGCGTTCCTCTGCCGCTCGGGGGGAGGGCGTGCTCAGAGGCCCGGGGCGCAGAGCGCGGATGGGCGGGTTTGTGCGCTGGCCTGAAGAAGAAAGCGCCCACCCCCGGCTCCTCCCGCAGGCGGGAGGGGAGCAGAAGGGTGGTTGAACTTCGCGCCTTGCCATTCGCGCCACCAGTGACTAGAGGCAGCCGGCCTGCAGGAGTGTAGCTCAGTTGGTAGAGCATCGGTCTCCAAAACCGAGGGCCGTGGGTTCGAGTCCCCCCACTCCTGCCAGTATTTCGCCCCAGATTCCTGTATCGTCGTGAGCTGAACGACAAACCGGGCGCCGCGCCTTGTCAAACCCGCTGCAACAATACCCGCCCGGTCGCTCCGCCCTGTGGCTGGGCCTCATGCTGGCGCTGGCCGCCTGCCTGCCCGTGCTGGTCGCGCGCTACCCGCAGATGAGCGACTATCCCGCGCATCTTGCGCGCTATTACGTCATGCTCGATGCCGGCCGCAGCCCGGTGCTCGCGCATTGGTACAGCTTCCGCTGGGAATGGACCGGCAATGTCGGGGTCGATCTGCTGATCCGGCCGTTCGCTTCGGTGTTTGGGGTCGAGCAGGGCGGACGCGTCATCGCCGGGCTGATCCCACCGCTCACCGGCTTTGGCATCCTGGCTATCGAACATAGCCTGCGCGGCCGCATTACCCCTGCCAGCTTTCTCGCCTTCGCCTTCATCTGGTCGCCGATGATGCTGATCGGGCTGCTGAACTTCACGCTGGGGCTGGCGCTGGCGTTGATGGCTTTTGCGCTGTGGATCAGGCTCGACGTCAGCCGCGTCCACCCCTTGTCGCGCGCGGCGCTGTTCATGCCGATCGCGCTGGTGGTATGGCTATGCCACCTCTCGGCCTGGGGCGTGCTCGGCCTGCTGGTGCTCGGCTATGAAGCGAGCAGGCGAGGACAATGGCGCATGCAGGAACTGCCCCGCGCCCTCATCGCGCCCTGGCCGTTGCTGCTGCCGCTGTTGCCGCTGGTCCTGGGGCCGCTGGTGCATGGCGGGGGCACCAGCGCCGCCTTTTCCTACGGTTCGGCGATCTGGAACTTTAAGGCCGCGATTTGGGCCCACGCCATGCGCGACAGCGTGGACTGGGTCGATATCACCAGCCTGGTGCTGGTCGCAGCACTGGTCGCCGCGGCAGTCGGGTTTCGCCGCTTCGACTGGCGGCTGGGCGCGGCTGCGCTGGCGCTGCTGGCGCTATCGCTGGCGCTGCCCCGCCACATTTCGGGCGGCGATTATGCCGATTTTCGCATGATCTCGACCGGGTTGATGATCGGCTGCCTGAGCATAGACTGGAACTGGCCGCGCTGGGCGCTATGGACCACGCCGCTGCTTTATGCCGGACGGCTGGCGATCACCACGCTCAGCTGGCAAGCCGGTTCCGCGCAGACCGCAACCATGCTCCAGGCGCTCGATCATGTACCCCGGGGCGCCAATATCGCCAGCGCCGTGCTGGTGCAGGCCGAGCAATGGTCGCTCAATCACTTCGAGCATATCGGCTGTTATGCCGTGCTGCGCCGGGAGGCGATGGTAAACGCCAATTTCGCCGTGCCGCATGTCCACATGCTGCATCTGGCGCAAGGCGGCTTCGCCGATCCCTCGCACCGCATCCGCCAGGGCATGGCCGCGCCGGTCCAACTGGCTGACTTCGCGCCTGCCGCAAGTGCCGATTTCCTGTGGTACGTCGGCGCCAAATGGCCCGCCAGCCTGCCCCCCGGCGCGCAAGTGATCTGGCATGTCCAGGCCGGTGATCAGGTCAGCCTGCTGGCACGGCTTGCAAAATCCGCCGGACGCCATTAAACGCTCGCGCAGCTTCCGACATCGGAGAAATTCAGCCCCTTCCGGTCCACCTTGTCAAAGAGGGGCCGGGACGGCGAAGAACCGATGCCGGCTTGGAGGAAATTTCTAATGGATGACCGTTCAACGCCGCGCACCAGCCCGAGCGAGTTCATCAACCAGGTCAAGGCCGAGGCGAACAAGGTCGTCTGGCCGACCCGGCAGGAAACCATCACCACCGCGATTTTCGTGGCGCTGCTGATGGTCGTGCTGGCGGTGTTCTTGCTGGGGGTGGACTCGGTGTTCGGCGCGCTGGTCAAATGGCTGCTGTCGCTCGCCTGATCTGCAACTTTCACGCCTAAACGAAACAACAAGAGAGACGCATGGCCCGCTGGTACATCATTCACGCTTACTCCGGCTTTGAAAACAAGGTCCGCGAATCGATCCTGCACGAGGCCGAGCGCAAGGGCCTGTC
>CAXTOI010000489.1:0-3016 GCA_964245645.1 uncultured Novosphingobium sp.
GCAAGACCGTGCTGATTCAGGAACTGATTAACAATATCGCCAAGGGCCACGGTGTAGAAAACGTTTTACCCCGAATCATTAAAAAAAACAGCGAAGGCAACGACCTCTACCATGAATTCCTCGACGCCGGGGTCATCGCCAAGGATGCCGAAGGCAACGCTACGTCGGAGGGTTCGAAAGTCGCGCTGGTCTTCGGCCAGATGAACGAGCCGCCGGGCGCGCGCGCGCGTGTCGCATTGTCCGGCCTGACCATGGCCGAATATTTCCGCGACGAGGAAGGCCAAGACGTATTGTTCTTCGTCGACAATATCTTCCGCTTCACTCAGGCGGGCTCGGAAGTGTCGGCGCTGCTGGGGCGCATCCCCTCGGCCGTGGGCTATCAGCCGACGCTGGCGACCGACATGGGCGCGCTGCAGGAACGCATCACCTCGACCAACAAGGGCTCGATCACCTCGGTCCAGGCGATCTATGTGCCCGCGGACGATCTGACCGATCCGGCCCCAGCGACCTCGTTTGCCCACCTCGATGCGACCACTACGCTGAACCGGGCGATTTCGGAGCTGGGGATCTACCCGGCGGTCGATCCGCTCGATTCGACCAGCCGCGTGCTGACCCCGGCCGTGGTCGGCCAGGAGCATTACGATACCGCCCGCCGCGTCCAGGAAACGCTGCAGAAGTACAAGTCGCTGCAGGACATCATCGCCATCCTGGGCATGGACGAGCTGTCCGAAGAGGACAAGCTGACCGTCCAGCGTGCGCGCAAGATCCAGAAGTTCCTGTCGCAGCCGTTCCACGTCGCCGAAGTGTTCACCGGCATTTCGGGCAAGTTCGTGCAAGTGGAAGACACCGTGCGCTCGTTCAAGGCGGTGGTCGACGGCGAATACGATCATCTGCCCGAGAACGCCTTCTACATGGTCGGCGGCATCGACGAGGCGATCGCCAAGGGCAAGAAGCTGGCCGAAGAGGCGTAATCGACATGGCGTTGCACTTCGAACTCGTCACCCCGGTGCGGCTGGTCCGTTCCGAGGATGTCTATATGGTCGTCGTCCCCGGCACCGAGGGCGAGTTCGGCGTGCTGGAAGGCCACGCGCCGTTCATGTCCACGGTTAGCGATGGTGCGGTGAAGGTTTACAAGACCAATGGCGGCGCGGCCGAGGAAATCATCGTCCAGGGCGGATTTGCCGAAGTGACGCCGCAGGGAATTACCGTGCTGGCGGAACACGTCGAGGGCTGACTTGTGACTCCCCTCTCGCTTGCGGGGGGGGAACCGGTCCGATCCAATTCACGCGCAGTGCCATGCGCTATCGTTAGCAAATCTTAACCTCTTGCCGGTTATTCCCACCGCCAGCCGCGTTTCCCGCGTGGGCGTTCGGTCAGGATCGGCAAGACATGAATGCATTCGGGCGACGCGTGGGTCCTGGCGGAGGCACCCCCGGCGAAAAGCCGCAATTCGGCGTTGCGCGCCCGATGAAGAATGCGCCGGGCGCAGCGCCTGCACCGATGCCGATCCCGGCAGGCGCCGTCCAGTTTCCGCCGCTACCCACCGAGGCTGACCTTCAGCGCGCTATCGAACCCGGCAATCCCGTGTCCGAGGCGATGAGCCGCTTGTCGGATCGCGCCAATGCGGTCACCGAAGCGCCGAAGGGCGCCGAAGGGTTCGAGGCGTCGGTTCACAAGATCAAGGAGCAGGTGCTCCCGCGCCTGCTCGAACGCGTCGATCCCGAGGCTGCCGCGACACTGACCAAGGATGAGCTGGCCGAGGAATTCCGCCCAATTACTTTCGAAGTGCTGGCCGAGCTGAAGATCAACCTCAACCGCCGCGAACAATTCGCGCTGGAAAAGGTGCTGATTGACGAGTTGCTCGGCTTCGGCCCGCTCGAGGAACTGCTGACCGATCCTGATGTATCCGACATCATGGTCAACGGCCCCGACCAGACCTACATCGAAAAAAAGGGCAAGCTGACGCTGTCGACCGTCCGGTTTCGCGACGAACAGCATCTGTTCCAGATCGCCCAGCGCATCGTCAACCAGGTCGGTCGCCGCGTCGATCAGACGACGCCGCTGGCCGATGCCCGGCTCAAGGACGGCAGCCGGGTAAACGTCATCGTGCCCCCGCTGTCCTTGCGCGGTACCGCGATCTCTATCCGCAAATTCTCCGAAAAGCCGATCACCATCGACATGCTGAAGGACTTCGGCTCGATGAGCGAGAAGATGGCCACCGCGCTTAAGATCGCCGGTGCCTGCCGGATGAACGTGGTGATCTCCGGCGGCACCGGCTCGGGCAAGACGACGATGCTCAATGCGCTGTCGAAGATGATCGACCCTGGCGAGCGCGTGCTGACGATCGAGGACGCCGCCGAGCTGCGGTTGCAACAGCCGCATTGGTTGCCGCTGGAAACGCGGCCGCCCAATCTCGAAGGGCAAGGCGCGATCACTATCGGCGATCTGGTCAAGAACGCGCTGCGCATGCGCCCGGACCGGATCATCCTGGGCGAAATCCGTGGCGCCGAATGCTTCGACCTGCTCGCCGCAATGAACACCGGCCATGACGGCTCGATGTGCACACTCCACGCCAATAGCCCGCGCGAATGCCTGGGGCGCATGGAAAACATGATCCTGATGGGCGACATCAAGATCCCCAAGGAAGCCGTCTCGCGCCAGATTGCCGAATCGGTCGACCTGATCGTCCAGGTCAAACGGCTGCGCGACGGGTCACGCCGCACCACCAACATCACCGAAGTGATCGGCATGGAAGGCGATGTGATCATCACCCAGGAGTTGTTCAAGTTCGAATATCTGGACGAAAGCGACGACGGCAAGATCATCGGCGAATTCAGGCCGGCCGGGCTGCGGCCTTATACACTGGAAAAAGCGCGGCTATTCGGGTTCGATCAGGCTTATCTGGAAGCCTGCCTTTAAGGTCGGACAAGGTTTCTGGCAAGATAGGCGCTTGCGAGTAAATCCAGCTAAGGAACCTCTGATCAAGTCGGAGCTTCACCAAGATAACACCCCCGTC
>CAXTOI010000490.1:0-3011 GCA_964245645.1 uncultured Novosphingobium sp.
CGCCCGCAGCATCTGGTCATCGGTCATTGGCGAACTCTCCGCTGGGTGCAACCTGCGCGTCTTGCGCTTATGGCCTAAAATCGAGGTGATGGCTTGGATTTCCGGTATCATGGTTTGCGGGGTGCACAAACGACTGACGCACAGGCGGCGAGCGGGCTGGATCCTTCCGACCAAAGTCTTGCTCGGAAAAGGCTCTACGGCATCATGATCAATGCGATGGCGATGATCTTCCCGCCGAACTGACGGTTCCAAGTTGCGCCAGATACCCCCGCGCGGTGGCCGCCGACGGGCTGTCCGGGGCCGCCGCGATCACCGATTGCCAGCTTTTGGCGGCAGCCGCGCCATGACCGGACAACACCGCGATCACCCCCGCCTCCAAGCCGACCTCCGGGTCCACAGGCTGCAACTGCGCGGCGGTTTCGATCTGCGTCTGCGCTTGCGGCAATTGCCCCATGCGCCGCGACAGCGTCGCCGATAGCAGCCAGCCAAAGGCGTTATCCGGGCTGGCGGTCCGCGCTTCCGCCAAGGCGGCCGCTGCATCGCCATCGCGCTTCAGCGCCACCAGCGCCCGCGCCCGGTCGATCGCGATATCGCCCGCCAATTGCAGATCGCCTGCGGCCAGCGCATCGGCATGGGCGGCGTCCAGCATCGGCAATGCGCGATCCGCTGCGCCCGCAGCCAGCGCCGAATTGCCCGCCATCGTTCCCAGTCGCGCGCGCAGCACATGATCCGATGCGGCGGCGATATCGCGCCCCGCCAGGAAATCCCGCTCGGCATCGCTCCACTCTTCCTGCGTGCTGTAAGCCGATCCCAGGCACAATCGCGGCTCGGCCTGCTGGCTGCCCTTGGCCTCGATCAGCCAGGCGTTGGCGCTATCCAGCGCCGCTTGCGGATCGTCGCTTGCCGCGGTCAGGCATTCGTGCAGCCGGCTCGGCGCCTCGAACGTCTGCGGCGCGGCGATCCCGGTATGGCGGGGTTTGGAGCCCTCCCGCATCGCGCCCACGCCTTGCACCGGGCCATCCATCGCGGATTGCGCCAGCAGGATCGGCAATAGAAAAGCCAGCGCCATGGGTTCAGCAGTCTCCGCGTGTCAGCCCCGCCACCGTGGCAATCAGCAGGGCCAGATCTTCCACCCGGCTCAGCCGGTGGTCGCCGTCCTTGACCAGCGTCACCTGAACCTGATCCGAACGCAGCGCCGCCGCCAGCCGCAGCGAGATCTGCCATGGCACATCCGGATCGGCCTGGCCGTGCAGCAGCCGCACCGGGCAATCAAGCGCGATCGTCCCGGCAAGTACGCGGCTCGCCTGTCCATCTGCCCAGAACCCGGCATGCGTTGGCGTCGGTTCAAGACCATACGCATTAGGTCTTAAAATCATCCGTCCCGCCGCCAGCTCAGCCTGTTCCGCAGCATCGAAGCCCCACTCGGTGAAATCCGGCGCAGCCGCGATCCCGACCAGTCCGGAGACTTGCTCCAGCTTCAGCGCCACCAGCACCATCAGCCAGCCGCCCATCGAACTGCCCACCAGCACCACCGGCCCGGGCGCCACCGCCGCGATCACTGCCAGCACCTCACCGCGCCAGCGCGACAGCGTCCCTTCAGCAAAGTCCCCCGTGCTCGACCCGCAACCCGAATAATCGAGCACCAGGCAGGCGCGGCGCTGAGTCCGCGCCCAGTCGAACAATGCTGCTGCCTTGCTGCCGGCCATGTCGGACATATAGCCCGGCAGAAACACCAGCGTCGGCCCGCCGCCCAGCGCGAACCGATAAGCGATCCGACGTTCGCCCACCGCATGGAACCGGATGTCACCACCCTGCGCCATATTCTACTGCCCCACCGCCTCGGCGATGCTCGCAAAGCCATCGCGCCGCATCAGCACCTCCAGCCCGCGCGTAATCTCGCGCGCAATTCCCGGCCCGGTATAAACCATCGCCGAGTAAAGCTGAACCAGGCTGGCCCCGCCGCGAATCCGCGCCCAGGCATCCTCGGCCGTCGCAATCCCGCCGACCCCGATCAGCGGGATCGCCCCGCCCGTCGCTGCGCGAAAGTCGCGCAACCGCGCCTGTGCCAGGTCGCGCAACGGCGCGCCCGACAGTCCCCCCGCCTCACCCGCCGCCGCCGACCGCCGCGCCGGCCGAGAAATCGTCGTGTTGGACACAATCAGCCCATCCAGCCGGCGGTCGATGGCGATATAAGCGATCGCATCGATATCGGCCGGCGCCAGATCGGGCGCCACCTTCAGGAAAATCGGCACGGTTCCCGGTGATCGCGCCGCCAGCACGCCATCGAGCAGCGCCGTCAACGCGCCTTCATCCTGCAGCGCGCGCAGCCCCGGCGTGTTCGGACTGCTGACATTGACTGCCAGATACGACCCCAGCGGCGCCATCAGCCGCGTCATGGTGGCATAATCGGCCACCCGGTCGGCCGCATCCTTGTTCGCGCCGATATTGATGCCGACGATACCTTCAGAATTTCCGGCGGAATTTCCGAGCCCCGTCCGCGCCGCCAGCCGCCGGATCGCCGCTTCCGCGCCGCGATTGTTGAAACCCAGCCGATTGATCACCGCGCCATCCTGCTCCAGCCGGAACAGCCGCGGCCTGGGATTGCCCGTCTGGGGCAATGGCGTGATCGACCCCACCTCGACAAAGCCGAAGCCGCGGCGCAGCAGCGCATCGGGCACCTCGCCATCCTTGTCGAAGCCGGCGGCCATGCCCAGCGGATTGGGAAAATCGATTCCCGCCACGCGAATCGCCAGCGGCCCACCCGACACGGCGCGCCGGTCCGGTGAAATCAGGGGAAGGGAGGGCAGCTTCAGTGCCACGATCGCCAGCCCATGCGCGGTCTCGGCATCGAATTTGAACAACACCCGCCGAAATGTTCGATAGATCATCATGAACCGCTATGGCGGCGATCGCCGAGCCTGTCGACATCGCTCGCACACGAAAGCTTACGCTATTCTCTTAGAGTCTGATTCGAAACTCTGAAAGTGTTATGGATCATAGCCTTGCGAGTT
>CAXTOI010000491.1:0-3009 GCA_964245645.1 uncultured Novosphingobium sp.
GCAATCAGCATCGCCGCCGCTGTCATCTGGTGGCTGTAGTGAGTCCGCACCCTAGGCTCAACGAGATAACTGATCTCGGTCTATTCGCTATTTCTAGGAATAAAAATGAAATTCATTATATTTCAGCTAGTTGCCAGCGTGCTGTTGCTGCCGGTGATTCCAATGTCCGTTTCAGCAGCAACGTACACGGCAAATTTCAATAGCAGCACGCTTGATCCATTACTTGGCTTTACTGGCGGCACAGGATATACTCTGTCATCTGGCGATGGTTTTTTGTCGTTAAACTATGATATTCCATCGACATCATCCAGCATCGTCGTTAATCCATCAATCTACACCAATTTCTATATTGATGGTGATTATACAGCAGATGTTACCGTTAACTTTTCTGGAATACCGGTCGATAACGGCGACGGATCGGGATCCCCTGCTTTTGTGGCTCACGATGGGTTGAATGACTTTAATGTGATTAGCGCCGACACCATCGCGGCCGGTTCATTCGTAGCAGGCTTTCAGTCATTATCCGGAATTGGCGCAACGACTGGTTTTGCATTTACGAGTGACAACGTTAAGCTCCAATTTCAACGCATTGGAAAAACCTTGATCGAAAGTTATGCCCCTGCTGGAAGCACTAGCTTTCAGGTCTTAACCACTACCACTGACTCATCGTATGGCGGTCCGGCCTCTTTTACACTATCTTCGTACTATAGCGGAACTGATGGGATTGTTGGCGTAATCAAGTTTAGCGATTTTTCTATCGATACGCCAAGCCCATCGTCTGTTCCCGAATGCGCGACTTGGGCGATGATGATATGCGGCTTGGGTGCGATCGGCGGCTTGACACGGGGTAGCCGTCGCAAGTCGGAAGAGGGTGGAAAGCGATTGCTAGTATTCGCCTGAACTCTGAACGGCTTTTCTAGTAGCCGTAAACATCCAAGGCTGGTATTGAAACCTCACGCCCCACACCGCTCCAGCACCGCGCGCAAATCCTTGATCGGCGGAAACACCTCATGGTTGCGATCCCCGCCCTGCGCATCATGCGCGGCTTGTTCCATTTCGACGATCTCCTTGTCCTCCTTGAAGATTGACTCGGTGAACATCGTGATGAACGGCCACACGGCGTCGATCAGCATCGGCACGCCGGGGCGCTTGACGGACAGATAGCCGAAGGTGCGATTGGTCTTCTGCGCGGCGTCCAGCGGGGTGTAGCCGAGCCAGACGGACAGCACCGGGTCGCCATCGTCCATCGCGAAGGTCAGCGTTTGATAGGGATAGTCGGTGCGGATCACCATGCGGTCCTTGCGCGTCGATTCATCGGTGGCGCGCATCATGCCCAGAATGGCGCCTTCGCCGATCGTCGCCTTTCCCGCCACGCGATCGAAGGTATAGCGCACCTCGGCCCAGTCTGGTCCGCTGTCGCGGCCCAGGCAGGTGGCCTTGATCATCCCCATCTGGCGGCGGTGCAGGAACTGGTGGTTCATGTCGAACAGGTTCTCGTGCATGAACGTGTAATGTGCGGCGACTTCGCGGTTGAGTTCGCGCGTCTTGTACGCCGGCTTCGCCTTTGCGCCCAGCGATGCCGGGCGGCGCGCATCGGCGAGATCGGGATTGCCGGGGAAGATGAAGATCAGGCCGTCGACTTCATGTGTCGGATAGGCTTTCACCCCGTTGGGCAGGCGCTCGCGGCCCAGATAGGGCACATCCACGCAATTCCCGCTCTCGTCATAGGCCCAGCCGTGATAGCCGCAGCGCACCGTGCAGCCTTTGACGACGCCGTGGCTGAGCGGCACCTGGCGATGCGCGCAACGATCCTCGAGCGCGAACAGCGCACCCTCCTTTGCGCGGACGACGACGATCGGCTCGCCGGCATATTTGCGCGCGAGCATCTGGCCATGCTTGAGCTCGCGGCTCCAGGCGATGGGATACCAATGGTCGGGATGCGCGTCGACGCGGCGCAGGTCGCGTGGCGGGGCGTGGCCGGCCAGCGGCGGCACGGTCTTGAGCAGCATGGGCAAAGCGCCTCCAGAGCGCGGGCATCGGCGATCGCGCCGGCAGAACCGAACCATAGCAGCATCGCGCCGATAGCACTCGCGCTAATTGGCGTGGTACGTGAGCAGCGCTTAGAGTCTTTCTGAGATAAGTTGAATCGCCAAGTTCCCCTCCCTGTTCGGCTACTAGATGCACACATCTGTGTTGCGCGGCTTAGGGAAGTCTGATCCATTCTCCTGGTCGAGATGGGAGGTTTGGTGATGACGGAGATTGCGCTGGGCGGTTTGGTGACCGCCGCTTGGAAAAAGGGGGGTCTTTTTGCATGCTCGGCTTGTTTCGGCGAGCGGTCGCGGGATGCGGGTTCGGTGGTTGGGTGGGACGCGCGCGGGAGAAGTTCGTCTGACGCGATTTCTGCGCAATCCCAGGGTTACCCCGGCGCAGATGGCGGCAAGCGCGGCGATGCGGCTGAACGAGCGTTGCGATGGACGCCATATTCTGGCGATCCAGGATACCACAATGGTCAGATCGTCGGGCGGTGGGGGGCTTTACCTGCATGCTTGCATAGCGCTGGACGCCGAGGACGGCGCGCTGCTGGGCCTGGCGGGAGCGCAGTTCCTGCAGCGCGAAGCCGGGCGCAAGGGCAAGCGCCGTGACTTGCCGATCCATGCCAAGGAAAGCCAGCGTTGGCTGAACGGGGCCGATGATGCGGCGCGGGCGTGCGCCGGCGCGCGTGAATTGACGCTGATCGCCGACCGCGAAAGCGATATTTTCGCGGCTTTCGCATGGCGTCCGGCCGGTGCGCAGATGATCGTGCGAGCAGCGCAGGATCGCGGGCTTGAGGACGGCGAGCGATTGTTTGCGTTAACCGATGCCTTGCCCGAGGCTGGCTGCACGCTGCTTCGACGCTGGCGTTGTACGCCCCCACCCAACCTTCCCTGCCCGGGGGAGGAGTTTAACCGCCTCGATCTAATCTTACTGCGTCATAAACTGGGCTGTGGTTGGCGTGGTTCTGTTACAGCA
>CAXTOI010000492.1:0-1923 GCA_964245645.1 uncultured Novosphingobium sp.
GTATTTGGCCTTGGGGATCTTGTGGCGGCGGCTCTCGTTGAACTTGTACGGCATGGGATTCCACAGGCGTAGCGGCGACGATCAACGATCCTATCGCCCGGGCAGCAACATCGCCATCCATCCGTCCCGTTTACAACCCAGGGTATATTCGTGCACCAACGCCGCGGCGCTAGTCTAGCCGACACAGCACCAGCCGACGGAGCAATCAATCCCGAACCGACCGGAAGTGGGCCCCGCGTGACGTCCGCGGTTCAGTCGACGGCCGCTGTCTCAAAGCCGCACCGTCGAACGGCCAGTACCGAGACACAGCGGCTTTATGCGGCGTTGGTGCATGAAGATCGTTTGGGTTGCATCTCCCCCTCAACGTCTCGTCTTATTTGATCCGGATGGAGATCGGCATCCCGAGGCTGGCCATTCTGTTCAGCACGTTGCAGCCGATTTTGGCTTCAGTCTGCTGATTAGGCAGAGTCCGGGCATGAAGCCGCCGACCGATGATCGTCTTGTATCGATACATCGCTGTCTCCACCAGGCTCCGCCTGCCATATCCGGACCGACGCTGCCATCCAAGCCGTCCGTGTTGTCCGATCGAATGCAGATGCTCATCGCGCTGCGTCGTGCCTGTCTCACTCACAATCGCTGTCGATCGAGGCGGGATGATCACACGCGCCGCAGGGTGGCGTTGCAGCACCTCGTCATAAACCGTCTCGCCGTCATAGGCGCCATCCGCCGTTACCGAGCCGACAGGGTCCTCAATCTGATCCAGTAAGTCCGGCAATGCTGAAATATCGCCGACATCGTCCGGGGTCAGTTCCACAGCGGCGATCTCCTGCGTATCGGCATCGACCGCCAGATGCAGCTTGCGCCAGCGCCGGCGAGAGCGGATGCCGTGTTTCTGATCGAGCCATTCGCCTTCGCCGTAGATCTTCACGCCCGTGCTGTCGATCAGCAGATGTAATGGCTCATCCCGCTCGATCCGCTGCGGGAAGACCTTCAGTCCACCACCACGCCGGCTGAACGTTGTATGGTCGGGGATGCGGATCCGGACACCGAGTAGATCCGCGATCGATCGCAACGCACCCTCGGTCTGGCGAAGCGGTTGATGCAGCACCAGGCGAAGCGCCAGTCCGGTCTCGATGGCGATGTCCGAGTAGATCGTCTGACCGCCCAATTTGCCAGCTGCTGGTTCATGCCATGCCGACACCGCTTCCTCGGTCAGCCAAACCGTAAGGCTGCCTCGTCGCACCAGCGCGGCATCGTACTCCGGCCAGTTCGTCACCCGGTATCTGGCCTTCGGGATCTTGTGGCGGCGGCTTTCGTTGAACTTGTACGGCATGGGTTTCCACAGGCGCAGGGGCAACGATCAACGATCCTATCGTCCGGGCAGCAACATCGCCATCCATTCGTCCCGTTTACAACCGTAAGCGACGGGTCAGCCACGTGTAGAAATGGCAGTCGAAATCTCCGAACTTCCCTGCCGCTGGGGTGGTCTTTTGAAGCTCCAGAAGGAGGCGGGTTTGGAAGACGTAGAGATCGTGGCGCGGGTTGAGCGGCGGCGTAAGTGGACGGCACGGGAGAAGGCAGCGCTGCTTGCGGAGGTTGAAGCCGAAGGCGGCAAAGTGACGGTGGTCGCACGGCGTCATCGGATTTCCGAGAGCGTGCTGTATAACTGGCGTGCTGCATGGAAGGCTGCGGCTTCAGCGATGCGCACACCGGTTGCGCCGCCGTTCATCCCGCTGGGAGTATTTGGCGGATCGAGCCGTGGTGATACAGCGATGCTGGCGCATCCCGAGCCAGAGGCATCGCGGGGCTTGCAGGCCAACGATGGCGGCGTTGGTGGGATTGAGATTGTGCTGCCGAACGGTACCCGGGTCAGCGTCGATGCCTTTGTGAATGAGAAAGCCCTGTCGCGGGTGCTGCGGGCGA
>CAXTOI010000492.1:1933-3005 GCA_964245645.1 uncultured Novosphingobium sp.
GAAGGTGTTCCTTGCCTGCCAGCCGATCGATCTGCGGGCCGGGTTTAATGG
The DNA here is from genome assembly GCA_964245645.1 of uncultured Novosphingobium sp. GTDB lineage: Bacteria > Pseudomonadota > Alphaproteobacteria > Sphingomonadales > Sphingomonadaceae > Novosphingobium. The sequence continues at coordinate 1,985 of CAXTOI010000492.1, forward strand.
TCTTGCGGCGAAGGTCCAGCAGGTGATCGGGCAAAGTCCTTTCGACGGCAGTCTGTTTATTTTCCGCGGCAAGCGGGGTGACTATTTCAAGGCCATATACTGGGATGGAAGCGGACTGTGGCTGCTCGCCAAGCGGCTCGAGAAAGGCCGTTTTGTGTGGCCGCCGATTGTGGATGGCGCGATGACGCTGCCGCCGGCGCAGATGGCGGTGCTGATCGAGGCGATGGATTGGCGCCGCACAATAGCACCGGCGCCGCCGAGCCGACCAATGCTTGTATAACACAGCACCGATTCATATTTTACTGTAGCTGGTTAGAATATGGCACAATATACTTTGGACATGTCGCTCGCCACCGCCGAGTTGCCTGACGATATGGTCTCGCTCCGTGCCTTCGCGCTGGCCTGCCAGAGCGAGTTGAAGGTGGCGGAGCTCTCGGTTCAGTTTAAGGCACTGGAGATCGAGAAGCTCAAGTTGCAGATCGCCAAGCTGCGGCGCATGCAATTTGGCCGCTCGTCGGAGCGGATCACCCGGCAGATCGAGCAACTCGAACTGCAGCTCGAGGAATTGGAAACCGGCGAGGCTGAGGCTGCCGCGAAAATCGAAGCTGCGTCTGATACCGCCGAGCCTGCGGCGCCGATCCGCGAGCGCGCCAAACCGAAGCGCCAACCGCTGCCGGATCATCTGCCGCGCCAGGAGGTTGTGCATCAGCCCGCTGCTGACGGCGCCTGCACATGCCCCGAGTGCGGCAAGGGGATGTCCAAACTCGGCGAGGACATCACCGAGGTGCTGGATTACGTGCCCGGACGTTTCCAGGTAATCTGCCACGTCCGGCCCAAATATGCCTGCGCCGCATGCGACGCGATTACACAGGCACCACCGCCGGCGATGCCGACCCCACGCGGTCGGGCCACCCCGGCCACGCTGGCACACGTGCTGGTGTCGAAATTTGTGGATCATCTTCCGCTCTACGGCCAGAGCGAGATCTATGCTCGCGAAGGTCTCGAGATCGACCGGTCGCGG
>CAXTOI010000493.1:0-3000 GCA_964245645.1 uncultured Novosphingobium sp.
GCCGATTCTCATCTTGATTGTCGCTGCGTTCTCAACTTGATTGCCGCGCAGCATCTCCCGGTAGCGCGCCGGGCTGAGCCCCAGTCGGCGCTCGAAGGCGGCGCGCATCTGCTCGGGGCTGGCGAAGCCGCAGTCGAACGCCACCGCCTTGAACGGCCTGTCACACGCCTCGAGCAGATTGCGCCTAGGGTAACGACGAGGGGTGGCGCACGATCGCAGCTGAACGGACGGCAGATTGTGGGAAGCGATAGCACCTGCTTGATCGTCGACTTGTGGGTCATCACACAGGGCTGGATCGTCACCATTAGTTTGGAGGCTTCTCCTTCCGAGAACCTGGCTTGCGCGATGTCCTCGGTGGCTTGGCGCCGATCTTTCCTGGGCGCACGGTCATAGATTTCGCGGGTGCGGAACTGGGCTTTCGCTTACGTTCCCCAGTAGGCTTTGACAGAGCTCGAGCCGGCATGGCTGCCTTTGCAATAAGCTCGAGCCGAACCGCCTTGATCACCTCACCTATGCCCTGCGCGACATTAACGTAGGCGGCGTCGCTGCTGGACCAGCCTTCGGGCGGTATGCCGTCTCTCGGCAGCAGTTTGAAGTCAGCCGCTCGCGTTTGCTTCCAATTGCACGGCTTGACCACCACCGCTACGACGCGCACGAGTTTACGAGCCCGGCGGCTCATCGCGCGCTTGTACTCAATATCCCAACAATAATGACTGTCGATGTAGGCAGGGCTGAACAGCGCGACGAAAATATGGCCATTGCGAAGCTGCCGGCCGATTTCGGTGCTGAGCTTTGCGCCGGGATCGACGTTTTCATCATACCAAACCGTGACACCGTCTCGCCTCCAAGGAGCCAAGTGGGTGTTCAGTTTGACGAGCGCCGCCGCATCGTGATGCGAGTATGATAGGAAGATGCGCACATCCGGCTTGCTGGTCGACGCAGCCATATGCTTCGCGCTTCCGGCCACCCGAGAACGCTTGCCTGATTTGGACGCTGTAGCAGGGGAAGCATCGGTTCGAGACTTCGCCGTCATAGCAGGATCATAACGATCACTGCGCGGTCGCCTAGCTGTTCTGTCCAGTGACGAGGCAACTCGCAGGCGATTCGGCCAACCGCTATTTCTTCTTGGTCTTAGGCTTCGACTTAGCTTGGGCGAGATCGGACGCCGCCACCGTCTTCTCCGACGCAGTCGACTTTGAACTCTTAAGCTCCTTCGAAGCCTTGGAAGCAGGCTTTTTGCCGGTGGTCATCTCGCAACCTTCTCTGCTGGTGTGACCGAAAACTGCTCCTCAATTCATATTCTTGCAAGTGCCGATGCTCGGCCTAAACGAAGGTCTGCTTTTGAGAGGTGCGGGAACGTCGCTGAGTGTCCACAATTGGGTCATTTTGCAGGAGGCTGCCAGAGCTCGATCTTGGTTCCGTCAGGGTCGAGAATGGAAGCGAACTTGCCGGTATTGTCTTGCTCGCGCTTGAGGATCGCCACGCCCTTGCCCTCTATCCGCTTCACGAAGGCGTCGAGGTCGTCGACCGCGAAGTTGATCATGAACTCACGATGAGACGGCGTGATTTCCTCGCTGCCCTGCGGCATCGCGTTCCAAAGCGCCATGGGCGGATGCCCCGGGGCATCGTAGCGCATTATGGCTCCTCCCCATGGCTCGAGGCGAATGCCGAGCACGTCGCGATACCACGTGGCCAGCGCCTTCGGGTCCTTGCTCGTCACGAACACGCCGCCAAGCCCAGTGATGTGACCGGCGGGCGGATCGGCTCGCACTGCCACGGCAGAAAGGCTCAGCAGTATGGCAGCCCCTGACAAGATGCACTTCTTCATGACGGCTGCTACTCCCGCTCTTCGTGAACTCAACACCAGTATTGCCTATCGCAGACGCTGCATCCGTTCGTCGATGTGCGTCAACGACAACAAGCCGTCACTGGGCCATCAATCACAATCGGGTGCTCCGCCGGGGAAGAGCGAGCGGAACGGCCGAGCCTCTGCAACGGCGCGGGCAACGCTCGGGCGGTCTAGCAAACGAGCCCGATACGCCTTCAGCGCTTCGAAGCTGGAAGGGATCGGATGAACCCAGTCGGCGTAGAATAGCGCTGGGGCCGCGGCGCAGTCGGCCAGCCCGAAATCCCCTGCCGCCCAATGCCGCGTCGTCATATGCCCGTTCCACCAGGCATAGCTTTTATCGAGCAGCGCCCTGTTAGCCGCGACGCTCACGGGATCCTGATCGCCCGCTGCCCGCATGCGGTCGCCCACTAGCGCGGTCGTCGGGCCCATGAGGTAGGCGTCGGCCATGCGGTCGAGCAGGCGCGGTTCTAGCGCGGCTACCGGATCTTGCGAGATGAGCGCCACCGGACCCGGCCGGGTTAGCGCGAGGTGCTCGATAATGATCGTCGTCTCGGGGACGACGTGGCTTCCATCAACAAGGAGCGGCATCTTGCCCATCGCCGATAGTCGCTGCCATTCAGCGGTGCTGGTCGGATCGACGATGCTACGATAGGTGAACGGCGTGTTGTTCTCCCACAGCGCGATCAGCACCTTCCAGCAGTAGGACGAGAAGGGATGAGCAAAGAGCTGAGGTGGGTCCGCATTTGCCGTGGTAAGATGGTCGTCGGTCATGTCGATTATCGTCCTGTAGCGCGGACACCTTAGCTTAGCGTGTGTAATTGACGAGCCCAATTGGTGGCGGACTCGATGGTGATCGCAACTTTTGAGGGCCGTGGAGAAGACGTGGTGCCAACGAGATCGCCGACCGTATCTCAGAACCCGGTTCCTTGCAGCAGACGTGAACGAACGGCCGAAGCCGGTGAGCAACAATGAGGCGGCGAACGACCGGGTCTGGGTCGACCCGGTCGGTTAAATTTCCGTTCTTTCCGACAATTCCAAGGCATCCTCGACATCGACGCCGAGGTAACGGACGGTGCTTTCGATCTTCGCGTGGCCAAGCAGCCACGAGTCATAATGCACCTCATGTTAACTTATTGAAAAGCCAAGGTCTG
>CAXTOI010000494.1:0-2985 GCA_964245645.1 uncultured Novosphingobium sp.
CCGCCCGGCGTTCACCACGCGCGTACCCGCAGATGCATCGCCGAGCTTGGGGCCTTTAGTCATTCACATCACCCAATTGCCCAAAATCCTCCCCCTCTCTGGGGGAGGGGGCGGCCTGGTAAACTTCCGCTCCCTCAATCAAGCCAGAATCTCAACCCCGCCAACCTTGGCCGCCCCGCATTGCTTGGGCGTAGCCGGATCGGCTCCCCACTCGGTCCAGCTCCCGTCATACAGCGCCACATCCCGCTTCCCCAGCAGATGCAGCCCGAACCCCAGCACGCAGGCGGTCACCCCGCTGCCGCAACTGGTCACCACCGGCGCGGCCAGATCGACCCCCGCCGCCGCAAACGCCGCGCGCATCGCCGGCTTGTCCCTGAACGTGCCATCGGCATTATAAAGCCCGGCATAATGCAGATTGAGCGAACCAGGAATGTGCCCCCGCGCGATATGCGCTCGCGGATCGGCCTGCTCGCCGCTGAACCGCGCCGGGCCGCGTGCATCGATCACCTGCTCGCTGCGGCTATCCACATTGGCCAGCATCTGCGCCTTGCTGCGCAGCGCCCGTTCATTCTGCCAGACCGTGAAATGCCGCTCGCGCAGCACGGTATGGCCGGCTTCGAGCGGACGACCCTCGGCGCGCCATTTGGCCAGCCCGCCGTCGAGAATGGCCACATTCTGCGCGCCGAACATCTGCAGCAGAAACCACGCCCGCGCCGAACTCTTCACCGCGCTGTCATCATAAAGTACAATTCGGCTGCCATCACCTATCCCCAGAGCCTGCAGGCGGCTGGCGAACTTGGCGGCAGAAGGAACGGTATTCTCGATCGCGGCGCCGGAATCGACAAGCTCGGCAAGATCCATGAACAAGGCGCCCGTAATATGGCTCTGTTCGTATTCGGCCTGCGCATGTCGTCCGCTATCGGCGAGGTGGTAAGAGGCATCGACGATGCGCAGATCGCACGCACTCATTTCTGTCGCCAACCACTCGGTAGTCACCAATGGGTCCATGCGGCCGCGCGCCCTTATTGCTGCAGTTGCGAGACGGTTAGCGTCGGCTGCCACGTTCGTCGAGCAGAAATGCGTAAAATCTATGACAGACCGGCGCGATTAACCCTTCGGGCGGTAAGCTTTCGCCAGATGCGCGGGCCCGAGTCGAGGCGAAACGGCTGAATGCCACCCCCCGCGACCAGCGGCGGCAAACCAACTGCAAAACAGGCCGAGGCGTTCAGCGGGTCGAGCGCATTGCCCGCCGATTCGGCACAGATACGCATCAGCGGCACCAGCAGTTCCGCGCTGCCCAGCCGCATCGCTGCGATCCCGGCAAGCGGCAGGCGCAATTCGCCGGTCAGTTCGATACTGTCGCCAATGGGCAGGCCGTCGAGATAATGGCACAGCGGCAGCGCATCGGTCGGTCCAGGCGCTGTCCGGCTTTCGGCGGGGACCAGATCGGCGCGGATCATCAGCGGCCCCAGCGGCTCCGCCCCGCGATTGCAGAACTCCAGCCGATATCCCAGCGCCGCATGCTGCAACGTCAGCGTAAAGCGCGTCGGCCGGCAATCCATGTGCAAGGGCCAACTGCCCAGCCCGTCTCGCGCGGAATTGGCACGCACCAGGCCGGCTTCGGGAAACGCAAAGCTCATCGCCACGAACCGGGCCCGCGCCGCCAGATCGGCGCCTTCCACGCGCGTCCGGTCGGCGATCCGTGGTACGATCTCGGGTGGGCGGGGCGGCATCGGTTCCGGCGCGACCTCCGGCCAGGATTCGCTGGTGATCACCGCCGCGCCATGATCCACTGCGATGCGGCTCCAGCGCGCATGGCGCAACCGGACCAGCCATGCCGCCAGCACGCCGAACACGGCCACCGGCCAGAACAGCAGGCCCTTCGCCAGGCCGGCCGCCACCGTGGGATTGGCGCCGATCCCCAGCGCCGGCCCGGTCAAGGCCGCCAGCGGGGAAAAAGCGATCCAGGCACGCCCGAATGGTGAGCTGCCCTGCGGCGCGCCCATCTGCATCACGGCAGGGAATAGCAAGGCGGCGATCGGCATGGCGGGCACCAGGGCGGCAAATCGCCCCCGCCGCGTCATGCCCTGGTTCGACTTGCCGCATGGACCGCCCCGATGCACAAGGCAGGGCTCGCCGGAAACCGGGCCAATCGCCAGGACACTGCAGCCTGCTGCATCGAATATCCAGTTCCGCGTCGCCGGCCGCCGCATGGGGGCCGGGCAAAGTATCCCCCGGCATAATCCCCAAAGCGGATCGATCCAACCAGAGCTTGCTCCGATCCGGAGGCTTGTACTCCCGCGACGATAACGGCATGGCATCCGCGATGAGCGAACCCGCCCCCCCGCATCAGGCCCCGCTGTATCTGGGCCAGCCCAGCGCACCGCCGGCCTCGCCCGAAACCGCGGTACTCGATTACGTGCCCAATCCGCGCCACCCCGCGCTGTATCTGGTGCGGTTCGCGGCGCCCGAATTCACGTCGTTGTGCCCGGTCACCGGCCAACCCGATTTCGCGCATCTGGTGATCGACTATGCCCCCGATCTAACCATTGTCGAATCGAAATCGCTCAAGCTGTTCCTCGGCAGCTTCCGCAACCACCCTGGCTTTCACGAGGATGTCACGGTCGGCATCGGCGAGCGGCTGTTCGCCGAAATGCATCCGAAATGGTTGCGCATCGGCGGCTACTGGTACCCCCGTGGCGGCATCCCGATCGACGTCTTCTGGCAAAGCGCCACCCCACCCGATAGCCTATGGGTCCCCGACCAAGGCGTCCCCGGCTACCGCGGCCGCGGCTGACCCCAATCCGCCGGCAACCAACCCCGATCTGTCACGCCTATGCAACGTAACCACAGGACAGAAGTTACTCAAGTCACGCAACAGTCGCTAACCACGACACGGCCATTTCACCCGGCCACACTCTGGGCTAGACTCTTTGCGACTGACGTCGAGTCGGTGCCAGCCCGCTCCCCCGCCCGGCCACCCAT
>CAXTOI010000495.1:0-2973 GCA_964245645.1 uncultured Novosphingobium sp.
CGTCAACCGGGGGCGCGTGGGTTTGTACGAAGCTTTCAGTGAAATATGGAATTCGGCCAATCTGGAAGGTGAATGCGGGCGTGATATCGGGGTACCTGCCCGGTCCGGCCTCGAAAGGATTTCCCCGATCCAGCGCCAGGCGCTCTTGCTGACCGAGCTTGAAGAATTCTCGCTGGCAGAAGCGAGCCAGATACTGGGGCTGTCATCGGCAGAAACGGCATTTCTGGTCGAGCAGGCCATCATCGAGATCGAACAGGATGCGGCGACCGATGTTCTGGTGATCGAGGATGAGCCGCTCATCTCCAGTCATATCGAAGCGGTGGTCGAGGAGATGGGTCATCGGGTCGTAGCCATTGCCGCGACCGCAGCCCAGGCCGGTGCCGCTTATGCAGCGCATCGCCCGGGACTGGTGTTGGCCGACGTCCAATTGGCCGATGGGAGTTCGGGGTTGTCGGCAGTCGATGATATCCTGGCGCTGGCGCCGATCCCGATCATCTTCATCACCGCATTTCCGGAGAAGCTGCTGACCGGAGCACGCCCCGAACCCTCATTCCTGGTGTCCAAGCCGTTTCGCGAAGAAACCCTGCGTGCGACCATCAGCCAGGCGCTATTCTTCGGGTCGAACCTCAATGCTCCCGTTTCATTGTCGCACCGTTGATGCAAACCCGCCGCCACCCTTTGCAAGATGCTCTTAGGTAATCCTCGCCATGTCAGAGCCGCAGGATATTCGTCGGCGACGCGCCGGTCAGAACCGGCTCCGGTTTCACGAGCCCTCAACCCAGGCCGATGCGACATCGAATTGGAGCGAGGGTATCCGTGCGCTGTATGATGGGGTCGTGCAGGAGCCGCTGCCGGCTGACTTCGTCAAGCTGCTCGACGAGTTGAAGAAGAAGAACGCCAATTAACGATGGATCAAGGCGCAACGCATCTCCGAAACATCAAGGCCCCGCCATCGCTGGCGGGGCCCTGTGGTATTGATCGAATGATTGCCTGGATTAGCTCAAGCAACCGGCCAGATCAGTTGCCGGTGACTGCCTTGGCTTTGCCGACGGTCGTCTGAGCCTTGCCCTTGGTATCCTGAGCGGCGCCCTTGGCGGCCAGGGTAGCGTCGCCGCTTTCCTTGCCTACGGCTTCCTTGGCCTTGCCAATGGCAGAATTGGCGGCGCCCTTCACTTTGTCAGCTGTCGAACCCATGATCCATCTCCTTGAAGCAAGTGATTGAAGGCGAGTATCCCGGACAAGGTCGAAGATGTGGCCTTCGGAATGATCAACACCCATTCGTCGGCAATGTTCCATCGGGTTATGATTGTGATTGTCGGTTGCCAGGGCCATATCGACGATCCATGCTGCACTGCATGGGAACCAGCAGGGGCACCAGATCGTTAATCGTTCAGACATGTTCACGAGGCCAGTTCCGATGACGATCCAATCCATTGAAACCGAAAGCCGAACGCCTGCGGTTGCCGGCGGGCCACCTGGTGGCGCCATCCTCCAGCTCCATGCTTCGCGCACGCAGCAAACTGCAGCGGTGCAGGACAAGGGGATCGCTCCCGCCCGACGCATTGCACTGATCGGAACCTACGCGCCGCGGCAATGCGGGATTGCTACCTTTACCAGCGATGTCGTCAGCCAACTGTCCACCTATCATCCGGAAATCGCGCTGGACGTCTATGCGCTCGACGATGGCGGCGTCCCGCTGGTCTACGAAAACGTCGAACAGGTGATCGCCTCGAAGCAGCCCGCCTCTTATCTGGAAGCGGCGCGATCGATCAATGAAACCAATGTCGATGCGGTCTGGCTCCAGCACGAATTCGGCATCTTCGGCGGTCCTGATGGAGAGATGGTCTGCGATTTCGTCGATCGGCTGGCCGCGCCGCTGATCGTCACCTTCCATACCGTGCTGGGCGATCCTTCGCCGCGCCAGATGCGCATCATGCGCCATCTCATTGCTCGCGCGTCGCGGATCATGGTCATGTCGGAATATGGCCGCGGCCTGCTGCTCGACATTTACGGCGCACCGGCTGAGACCATCGAAGTGCTGGCGCATGGCGCCCCCGACCGGCCGTTCGGCCGCGAAACCAGGTTCAAGCAGTCGCTTGGGCTCGATGGCTCGAACGTATTGATGACCTTTGGATTGCTCGGCCCGGGCAAGGGGTTGGAATGCATGATCGAGGCGATGCCGGCGATCGTCGCCCGCCATCCCGACACGGTCTACCGGATCGTCGGGGCGACTCACCCCAAGCTGGTCGAGGAACAGGGCGAAACTTACCGCCAGACGCTGCTGGCGCGCGCACGCGAACTGGGCGTCGAAGCGCATATCCGCTGGGATGACCGTTTTCTCGAAACCTCTGAACTGCTTGACCAGCTCGAAGCCTGCGACATCTACATCACCCCCTACCCCAATCTCCAGCAGGCGACCTCGGGCACGCTGAGCTACGCTGTAGCGCTGGGCAAGGCGCTGGTATCCACGCCTTATGTCCATGCGCGCGAATTGTTGGCCGACGGCGTGGGCGTGCTGGTCGAGCCCAATTCGACCGCTGCCATTGCCGAAGCGGTCAACCATCTGCTCGACGATCCCGACCGGCTGGCGTCGATCAAGCGCCGCGCCTATGCGCGGGGACGGGCAACGATCTGGCCGCAATTCGCCGCCGGCAGCGCTGCGCTGATCGGGCGGGCGGTGCGCCTGCGCCATCGCGATGTGCCGATGACCGCAACTCCCGGGCTGGCCGCCGTCTTTGCGATGAGCGACGCGACCGGCATGCTCCAGCACGCCATCGGCATCATTCCCGACCGGCGCCACGGCTATTGCCTCGATGACAACGTCCGCGCGCTGATGCTGATGAATGCAACCTCCGGCATAAGCGCGGCGGACCGGATGAAGTGGAGCGTGATTTACGCCAGCTTCATCCAGCACGCCTGGAACGAAGATTTGAAATGCTTCCGCAATTTCATGCGCTTCGATCGTACGTGGTG
>CAXTOI010000496.1:0-2947 GCA_964245645.1 uncultured Novosphingobium sp.
ACCACCACCACCGCCAGCGCGAGCACCACCGCCCCCGCCGCCCGGCGCGCCGTCCAGCATGGTCAGCACTGCGCCCGGCCCTTGCAGCACCACCTCGGTGGAATAGCGATCATTGCCGCTTTGGTCCTGCCATTTGCGGGTGCGCAGCTGGCCTTCGACATAGACCTTGCTGCCCTTGCGCAGGAAGCGTTCGGCGACGCCGGCGAGGCCTTCGGCGAAGATGGCTATATTATGCCATTCGGTGCGTTCCTGTTTGTCGCCAGTGCTTTTGTCTTTCCAGCTTTCCGAGGTCGCAATGCTGAAGTTGCAGACCTTGCCACCGTTCTGGAAGGTTTTGACTTCAGGGTCCTTACCCAGATTGCCGACCAGAATGACCTTGTTGACGCTGCCTGCCATGCAATCCTCGCTGAAACGCTACAACCCTAGAGCAAGCGCGCTCCAGTAGGTGATACCCGCAGCGATGTAGGCCAGCACGAACAGATATAGCAACATGAACGCCGGCCATTTCCACCCGTTTGTTTCGCGGCGAGTGACGGCGATGGTGGACATGCATTGCGGCGCGAACACGAACCACGCCAGGAAGGCGAGCGCGGTGGGCAGGGTCCAATGCGTCTTGAGCTGGTCGGCGAGCCGATGGCTGGTCTGCACCTCGTCAGCGTCCTTCGCACCGGCCCCGGCCACGGCATAGGTGGTCGCCAGCGTGCTGACCGCGACTTCGCGCGCGGCCATGGCGGGGATCAGCGAAAGCGCGATATCGCGGTTGAAGCCGATCGGCTTGATCACGACCGCTACCCCATTCGCCAGATGCCCGGCAAACGACGCATCCACCTGATCCTGCCCCGGTGCCGCGCGCGGGAAATTGAGCAGCAGCCACAGCACCACGGTCACGGTGAAGATAATCGTGCCGGCGCGATGGAGGAAGATCCAGGCGCGCTGCATCAACCCGATCGCCATGTCCTTGACCCGCGGCAGCTGGTATTTGGGCAGTTCCATGATGAAGCCGCTGGCCTCGCCCTTGGTCAGCGACCCGCGCAGCAGCAACGCCACGACCATCGCCCCGACGACGCCCGCGACATAAAGCGCGAACAGCACCAGCCCTTGCAGGCCGATGTGCCAGCCGACATCGCGATTGGGAATGAACGCCGCGATGATCACCGCATAGACCGGCAGCCGCGCCGAACAGGTCATCAGCGGCGCGATCAGGATCGTGGTCAGCCGGTCCTTTGGATCGGTGATCGACCGCGTCGCCATGATCCCCGGCACGGCGCAGGCAAAGCTCGACAGCAGCGGTATGAAACTGCGCCCGGACAAGCCGACATAGGCCATCATCCGGTCCATCAGGAATGCCGCGCGCGCCATATAGCCTGAGGCTTCCAGCGCCAGGATGAAGAAGAACAGGATAATGATCTGCGGTAGGAACACCACCACTGATCCGACCCCGCCCAGGATGCCGTCGGTCAGCAGGTTGCGCGGCAGCCCGGCTGGCAGATGCGCGCGGACGAAATCGGTAATCACCCCGACCAGCCCCTGCAGCGCATCGGCAAACGGCTGCGCACCGGAAAACACCGCCTGGAACACCACGAACAGCAGTGCGAACAGCACGATCGGCCCGATCCACGGATGGAGCAGCACTTCATCCATCCGCGAATGCAGCCGGTGCCGCGCGGTTTCGGAAATGACCGCAGCATCGGCGATGAGATGCGCAGTCAACCGCCGTTCGGTCATGTCGCCATGAGCAAGCGGCGGCGCCGGTGCGGGCGCGCGCTCGGCGGCGATCTCGGCCTCGGCAATCGCCTCGACCAGTTCGGCAAGGCCCCGGCGACGCACCGCCACGGTGGGCACCACCTTCACCCCCAGCGCGCGTTCGATCGCCAGCGGATCGATCGTCAGCCCGTCGCGCTCGGCCAGATCGACCATGTTGAGCGCGACGACGCAAGGCCGCCCCAGCGCGATCACTTCCTGCGCGAACACCAGATGCTGCGCCAGGTTCGAGGCATCGAGCACGATCACCAGCACTTGCGGCGCCGGCTCGCCGGGCAGTTCGCCCAGAATCACCCGCCGGGTCACTTCCTCGTCCGGGCTGGTTGGATGCAGGCTGTAGCTGCCCGGCAGGTCGGTCAATTCCACCGGCTCGCCATTGGGCAGCAGCAGCCGGCCCCCTTTGCGCTCGACGGTGACGCCCGGATAATTGGCAATCTTCTGCCGCGCCCCGGTCAGCGCATTGAACAACGCGCTTTTGCCGGCATTGGGATTGCCGACCAGCGCCGCGCTACGCCGCATGGTCATGGGAAGATTGGGGTCATGAAACAATCCAGCTCACGCCGGTTCGATCGACATCGCGCGGGCATGCACCCGGCGCAGAGCCACGGTCATCCGCCCGACCGCAATCGCCAGCGGATCGCGCCCGGCAAACACCCCGCGATGCGCAACGGAGACCTGCGCGCCGACGTCAAGCCCCAAAGCGCGCAAACGTTGACCCTCTTCACCGTCAAGCGCCGCCCAATCGACGGATGTGATCCGCGCAAAACTGCCGAGGGAAAGGCCATCAAGAGTCATTTCACTGGAGTGCCAGACCCCGCGCCTAATTGCAAGCGCTTCTCAATAGCTCACCGATTACGCACCCCGGGGCTGAACCCTGTAGGCGGTAGAATAGCCCCACACCGTCTGCCCGGCTTGACCCGGGATCAAGCTATTTATCTACCGGCGTAAGCAACCAGCGGTCGAATCTAGCTATTTTAAGCCGCGACTCATTGGCTTGCTCCAAACAGAAGCCTAACCCCGGATCAAGTCGGAGCGACGTAATGGGGTGTGCGGCTCATCACCGCGGCGGATATCGCAACCGCCCCAGAAACCGCACCGGGCTGATATAATCCGCCCCGGCCCGCCCCCCCGCCTTGGCCTTCTCGAACCCCATCACGCCATCGATCCGCCGGGCGAGGAACGCCAG
>CAXTOI010000497.1:0-2946 GCA_964245645.1 uncultured Novosphingobium sp.
GGTATGAGCTGCCAATCAGCCAACTGAAAAGCCCGCTATTGTCTTTTGAGGCGAGCCGGGCCTCGATCGTCTTGATGTTGGCATGGGCATGGGTGTCATCAAAGGCAACGTCCGGTCCGCTGAAGATGCCGGTGACATAGCCATAGGGATCGGTGAACCGCGTAAAGTTGGTTTTCTCATCCACCGAGCCGAGCACGGTCAGCGTCGCGAAATTGGCAATTCCCTGGTCCAGCCGCAGGCTGTTCAGGAAAAAGCTGGTACGCTGCGGCTCCTTGATGCCGGTGCTGCGATCGAGACTGTCCGACGTCACGACATAGGTCTGATCGTCAAGCCTTGTATCCTGATACGTACCAAGATACGTGATCTTGGTGTCCGGCCCCGGCGTCCACACGATCGAGCCGCGCAGACCGCGGGTGCGGAAATTGTTCGTGCCCTTCTGTGGCGGGGTAAGGCCGATATTGTCGAGAAAGCCGGCATCTTCGCGCTGCACGGCCATCACCCGCACCGCCAGCTGATCGCGGACGATCGGGATGTTCAGCATCGCCTTGCCGGCATAATTCACCTTGGTCGCGCCAACCGTCGAACCCACCAGACCTTCGCCCGCGGCGTCGATCTTGCTGACATCGGCGGTGTTGACGACATAATTGACCAGGCCGCCGAGCGTCGAAGAGCCGAATAGCGTGCCTTGCGGGCCGCGCAGCACTTCCACGCGGTTGAGATCGAACGTATCGATGTCGGGGATGCCGATCGGAAAGTTGGGTTCGACGATGTTCACCTCGTTGAGGTAATAACCGACCGTCGTTTGTCCTTGTTCATGGTACGTGGTCGCCGCGATACCGCGGATGACCACTTCGGACACGCCGGGCTGGTAATCGTTGAACACCACGCCGGGCAGCCGGGTGATGTAATCCGCCAGGCTGTTTGCATTCGCCCGCGCCAGTTGCTCGCCGGTCACCGCGCTGATCGGTGCGGCCACGCGCATCAGCGGTTCGGCGCGCTTGGTCGCGGTGACGATGATGTCCTGCTCCCCTGCCGAAGTATCGCCCGCCAAAGGATTGCTGGAGGCCGTGGACGCCGACGCTGTCGCAGTGGTCTGCGCTGCGGCGGGATGAGCGATCAGCGCCATTGTACAAGCGCTGCCAATGCCGACGCACCAAACCCGGTTTTGTTTTGTCATGGTCATCATCCCTCACGAAAGGCTGCCGCGCATGCGGCATCGCTTATCCTCTCGAATGCAGGCAAGGCTTGATCTTGGTGCCGTCCTTTACCGCAACGACATCGAAGGTACATCGGGCGGTAAGGCGGGTCCAGCCCGGTATATGACACGAGCCGGGCCAATTAATACGGCTTGCAGGCCAATGTTTTCGAATAGCTGTCTTTTGCGCGAGATGGCCCAATAACCGGACGTGACATCCTCCGCGTCGCTTGACGGGCCTTGGTGTATCCGTCCTCTCGATGAGGACCGCTTTGAAGGACTGAGCATGGAATTTGATGAGGAACTCGCGCAGTTTGCCGAACAGCTCCGCATCGATTGGGCACGGCGCCCACCGCTTGCCTCGCTGTCGTTTCCTGAGGCGCGGGCAGTTGCCGAGCAGGTTCGCGCACGCTGGTCCAGCGGCGGACCGCAGATGCATTTGATCCGCAATCTTACCATCGCGACGCACGCGGGCGAGGTCCTGGTCCGGTTGTACCTCCCTGCCGCGTCGCCCGAACCTGGCCCGGCGATGGTCTATCTGCATGGCGGCGGCTTTGTGTTGTTCAGCATCGACACACATGACCGCTTGATGCGCGAATATGCCGCTGCCGGCGGCTTCGCGGTCATTGCGATTGATTACCCGCTCGCGCCGGAGGCAAGATATCCCATCGCTCTCGATCAAATCGGTGCGGTGCTTGACTGGCTGGGCGATCATGCCGACGAAATCGGCATCGACGCCCGGCGGATCGCTATCGGTGGCGATTCGGTAGGGGCCAACTTCGCATTTGCCACTTGCCTGCGCCAACGCGATGCCGGGGCACCTATGCCGCGCGCCATCCTGTCCAATTACGCTGCGCTGTCAGGCACCATATCCGACGCGGCGGAGGCGGCGCATGGCGGCCCCGGGGCCCTGCTCGATCGCGCCGAGATGGTCTGGTTCTATGCCCAATACCTGGCGGATCCGGCGCAGGCGCAAGAGGCCTATGCCTGCCCGATCCTGGCCGATCCAACCGGCTTGCCGCCAACCTTGCTGATTATCCCCGAACGCGATGTCCTGGCCGAGCAGAGTATTGCGATGGCGGACCGTTTACGCGCGGCCGGAGTCGACACCAGCATTCGGCGATACGCCGGCGCCCCCCACAGCTTCCTTGAGGCCATGTCGATCTCGCGCACGGCGCGCGCCGGGATCGCCGATGGCGCCAGCTTCATCCGCGACCGTCTGGCGCAACAGTCATGATCATCCGTCATTCCCCTGCGGCGGTGCTGCATGACCCACAGCAATTCTTCCGGCGCGGAAGGATTGTCGCGCATCCGGAGTCAGTGGCGCGCTACGATATCCTGCTCGCCGCTGCGGCTGCGATCGGGGACGTCCGCGTTGCCGGGGATGCCGGCATGGACCCGATCGCGGCGGTGCACGATGCCGATTACCTCGATCTGCTGCGACACGGCCATGCGCGCGCCGCCGCCGCCGATCCGGAGCTGGAAGAGGCGGTACCCAGCCAGTTCGCGCCATGGCGGCCTCACCGCCGCCCCGACGGCCTTTACGCCCAGCTCGGTTATCATATGACCGATACCTCCACACCGTTGCGGGCCGGCACCTGGCCGGCGATCTACGGCGCGGCGCAAGCCGCAATCAGCGCCGCCGCCGACGCGCTGGCGCCCGATACGCCGCGCCGTGCCGCCTATGCGTTGTGCCGACCGCCCGGCCATCATGCGTCGGCGGCGCATGCCGGCGGGTTCTGCTATCTCAA
>CAXTOI010000498.1:0-2943 GCA_964245645.1 uncultured Novosphingobium sp.
CAAGGTCAGTTGGTGGGGCTGCCAACATCAGACCTCTACCGCAAGCGGGAGGGGGATTATGTTGCGGAGCCGGCTGAGGTGGCGCTTATTGCAGCACTAAAATTTTCTGCGCCTCTGGCCGACGCCGCCATTGCCGCAGAAGATTTCACGGGCGCCATGGCTGCTCTGGCTGCCTTGCGCACCCCGATCGACGCGTTCTTCGAGACGGTCATTGTCAACGATCCTGACCAAAATAAGCGCGCTGCGCGGCTTGATTTACTTGACCAATTTCGTGCTGCAGTGCACAAAGTGGCCGATTTCAGTCTGATTGAGGGCTAATTTCCCTCGTATTCCAGCCCAGTATCCGGCACTTGGCCGGGGCGTTCCATGCGAGGTGAATGAGTGGCAAACCAGGTCTATACGTTCGGCGGCGGCGTCAAACATGCGGACCCGCGTACACGCGACAAGGTGATCTGCGGGGGCAAGGGCGCCAACCTGGCGGAAATGGCCGGCATCGGTCTGCCTGTCCCGCCAGGCTTCACCATCACCACCGAGGAATGTGTCCGCTATCTGCGCGAAGGCGCCAACTTCTCCGACGCTTTGCGCGCCGATGTCGCCACCGCGCTGACTCACATCGAAAACACCGTCGGCAAGAAATTCGGCGATGCGGCGGATCCGCTGCTGGTCTCGGTGCGCTCGGGCGCGCGGGTGTCGATGCCGGGGATGATGGATACGGTGCTCAACCTCGGGCTGAACGATGCGACCGTGGCGGGGCTGGCGGCAACTTCGGGCGATGCGCGGTTTGCGTGGGACAGCTATCGGCGGTTTATCCAGATGTACTCCGATGTGGTGCTCGGGCTGGATCATCATCTGTTCGAAGATGCGCTGGAAATCGCCAAGGAAGACCATGGTTACTTTACCGATGTCGAGTTGACTGCCGCAGACTGGCAGAAGCTGGTCGCGCAGTACAAGACGATTGCGCAGAATGCGCTCGGCCGGCCGTTTCCGCAGGATGTGCATGAGCAGTTGTGGGGCGCGATCGCGGCGGTATTCGATAGCTGGGATTCGGACCGGGCCAAGGTCTACCGCCGGTTGAACAACATCCCTGCCGACTGGGGCACCGCAGTCAACGTGCAGGCGATGGTGTTCGGCAATATGGGCGATACCAGCGCGACCGGGGTTGCCTTTACTCGCGATCCGGCGACCGGCGAGCGGGCCTATTACGGCGAGTGGCTGGTCAATGCGCAGGGCGAAGACGTGGTCGCGGGCATCCGCACCCCGCAATATCTGACCAGGGCATCGCGCGAGCGGGCGGGGGCCATGCCGCTGTCGATGGAGGAGGCGATGCCTGACGCTTATGGCGAACTGGCGCGCGTATTCGACCTGCTCGAAGCGCATTACACCGACATGCAGGATATCGAGTTCACCGTCGAGCGCAGCAAATTGTGGATGCTGCAGACCCGCAGCGGCAAGCGCACCGCCAAGGCGGCGTTGAAGATGGCGGTCGATATGGTCGGCGAAGGGCTGATCGACGAGGCGACTGCGATCCGGCGGATCGATCCGATGGCGCTGGACCAGTTGCTGCACCCGACGCTCGATCCCAAGGCCGTGCGCAACGTGCTGGGCAAGGGCTTGCCGGCATCGCCCGGCGCCGCCTCCGGCGCAATCGTGCTGGACGCCGATCTGGCGGAAAGGCTGGCGGAACGGGGCGATGCGGTGATCCTGGTGCGGCTGGAAACCAGCCCCGAGGATATCCATGGCATGCATGCGGCGCGCGGGATTTTGACCGCACGCGGCGGCATGACCAGCCATGCGGCGGTGGTTGCGCGCGGGATGGGGCGACCCTGCGTGTCGGGCGCATCGAGCTTGTCGATCGATATACCCAGGCGCACGCTGCGCATCGGCCATCACGAGTTGAAGGAAGGCGATGTCATTACGCTTGACGGCACTTCGGGCGAGATCATGGCCGGCGAAGTGCCGACGATCGAGCCCGAACTGGTCGGCGACTTCGGCACGCTGATGGTCTGGGCCGACCGGCATCGCCGCATGAAGGTGCGCACCAATGCCGAGACGCCCGAGGATTGCCGCATGGCCCGCCAGTTCGGCGCGGAAGGCATCGGGCTGTGCCGCACCGAGCATATGTTCTTCGATGCCGACCGCATCTCGGCGGTGCGTCAGATGATCCTGGCCGAAGATGGCGAGGGTCGCCGCAAGGCGCTGGCCAAGCTGCTGCCCGAACAGCGCGCCGATTTCCGCGCGATTTTCGAGATCATGGCCGGGCTGCCGGTGACCATCCGCCTGCTCGATCCGCCGTTGCACGAGTTCCTGCCGCATAGCGATGCCGAGTTTGCCGAATTGTCGGATGCGATCGGCATCGGCATGGAGACCCTGCAGCGGCGCGCCGGGGAATTGCACGAGTTCAACCCGATGCTCGGGCATCGCGGCTGCCGGCTGGGGATTACCTTTCCGGAAATCTACGAGATGCAGGCCCGCGCCATCTTCGAGGCGGCGTGCGATGTCGCTGCCGTAAGTGGCGAGGGGCCGGTTGGCGGGCCGGTGCCCGAGGTGATGATTCCGCTGGTGGCGACCGGCAGGGAGTTGGAGATATTAAAGGCGCTGGTCGATCGGACGGCGGCGGCAGTGTTCGCGGAAAAGGGCGTAACCCTGGATTACCGCGTGGGGACGATGATCGAATTGCCGCGAGCGGCGCTGATGGCGGGCGACATCGCCAAGCACGGCGAGTTCTTCTCGTTCGGCACCAACGATCTGACGCAGACCGCGCTGGGGGTCAGCCGCGACGATGCGGCGCGGTTCCTGGGCGCTTATGTCGAGCAGGGGATCTATTCGCGCGATCCGTTTGTCAGCCTGGACATCGATGGGGGGGGTGAACTGGTGCGGATCGCGGCCGAACGCGGCCGCGCGACGCGGCCGGGGATCAAGCTGGGGATTTGCGGCGAGCATGGC
>CAXTOI010000499.1:0-2924 GCA_964245645.1 uncultured Novosphingobium sp.
GCATTTCGCGGCGAGCGTCACGCAGGGCGCTGCGGAAAACCCGCCGCGAAGCTTGCGGCAATTGCGCCCCCGCCACCTGGATCGAGCCACGGCCTACCGGCCGCCGCGCCTGAACCCACGCGGCACCGCCGATCACTGCACTCGCCAGGAAGACGTTCAACAACAGCGACAGGATGCAGGCGATCTTGAGCATGCGAGGCGACATTCATCTCTCCTGCAGGGCGAGATCGCCGAAGATCGTCGCCTCGTCGGCCATGCCGTGGTCGTATGGCATGGCCACCGCTACCCCGGCCGAACCGGCCACGGCACCGGCCAACGCTGTCGCCATGCCGATGCCCGACCACCACCAGCGCGCGCGGCGGACCAGCGTTACCCGCCGCGAGGCCACGATCCTGCCTCGCAAGGCACCGGACGGGGCCGCCACGCGCCACGCATCGAGCCGCGCATCGAGCCAATCGGCCTCGGCCAGGATGGCTTGCATCGGCGGCTCCTGCGCCATGACCATGGCTTGCGCGCGCACGGCCTCAGGCCATCGCGCAACGCCGCCGCCATAGGCCTCGGCCAGTTCCGCAAAGCGCACCGGGGTCAGCGGATCACTCATCGCACATCTCCTGATCGATCGACCCATTGATCGGCGGCGTTGTCGTTCAGGGCCTGGCGCAATGCCCGGCGGCCCCGCGCCAGCAGACTTTCCAGCGCATCGACGCTGACATCGAGTGTCTGCGCCGCAGCGGTGTTGCTTAGATCCTGATAATGGACCAGTAAGATCGCCTCGCGCTGGCGGTCGGGCAGCGCAGCGACGGCAGCTGCCACCCTGCGTGATTGTTCACCCTCAGCCATAGCGACATCTTGCGGCATGGCGGGGTCGGCTACTTCGGGCAACACGTCCACCAGTGTCTCGCTGCGGCGGCGCAGCCGGTCGCGGCAAAGATTGAGCGTCACCGTATGCAACCAGGTGTCGAAAAGGGCTGCACCCGGACGCCAGCGCCCGGCCTGACGCCAGACGCGCAGGAACGTCTCCTGCGCCACATCCTCGGCCTCTGCGGCGTCGCCCAACAGGCGCCGCGCCAGCGCCAGAACGCGCGGCAACTTGGCGTTGACGATCATGCGAACCGCCGCGTCGTCGCCATCGCCGATGCGCGCCAGCAAAGCGGCGTCCGGATCGTTCCTGCTCAAGCCCGGATCTTTTCTGCGCAAATGAGGCGGCTCCCGCCATCATTACGGCCGTCAAGGCTGCGATGCGGCAGACATGCTGGCGGGCTCCGGCTGCTGGCGCCGCGCCCGGCCCGCCATTCGCTCGTCCGGAGTGAGGATACCGTCGCCATTGACATCCATTCTGTGAAACCGCTTCTCGAGCGCGGCGCGTATTTCAGCCTTGTCGAGATAGCCGTCATGATTGGTGTCAATAGCATCAAAGCGGCGCGAAGGATCGTGTTCGCCCTTCGTAGCCATCGCGGCCATTTCCGCGCGGCTGATCCGGCCGTCGCCATCGGTGTCGGCAGCCATGATCCGGGCCGATTGCCTGGCAACGAACTGATCCAGCGTGATCCCCGCTGGGCCTGGGGGCGCCGCAGTATCCTGTGACAGCGCCGGCTGCACCCAGGCCAGCGATGCGGCGAAGGCCAGTGCCGGCACCGCCGGTAAACATGATCTTGCAATTTTCATTGTCACGACTCCGATGAATTCCTTGGGTGCGGCAGACATGGGAACGGCACGGCGCCGTTCCCATCCTCAAGACCGGCTCAGCGGTAACGCCAGCCCCGATGCCAGGCGTAACGATGGCCCCAATAGCGGTGCCCGTCCCAATAGCCGCGCCCGGGATAGAACCCGCCGATCGCTATGCCCGGCGCGACCAGCAACGGCCCGGGGCCGCCATTGGGATGACATGCGCCATACGGTCCTCGATGGAAGCCAGGGCCGCAACCATCGCGCGCATCGGCCGGCGCGACAGCGGTCAAGGCAGCAACGGAGGCGAGTGCCCCCAACAGGATCTTTGTCATCATGAGAGTTCTCCAATCATACGCTCAGGCTGCGTTGGCAGCAGCCGGTATGAGTTGAACGGAGGTCGCCGATTTTTCCGTCGGCGCCGATCGCCGGATGGCGTCGAATTTAGCCGCTGGGCGATTGATCATGGTGCGCGCGGCAGGTCGTAGATGATCATGTTCCGTTATTTGGGCTTGCACATTTCGCGAGGGGTGCAGCTACCAACGAGGTCCGCTTCAGTGCAGCGGCGCGATATTTTGGGCATCTAGCCACTGCCCAGAGAGACTGATACGGCCTAACTACTCATCATGGCATATTGCGCAAACGTGTACCAAACTTGATATGCAAGTGCACCTCCAATTATGACGCGATGTATCTGAACGGAGGTAGTACTGCCTCCAATCAAGCTGATTGCAAGCATTGTCGCTATGCGAAAATATTACTTTGTACACAAACCATTAAAATACGCCTTGAACCTGGATTGCTGTAGTGGGCAAGATTAATGTTTCGGAAACAGAAGTGCCGACGTCGACCGCCGATAAAGCATTTACAATCCGATGGCGCGCTTGATCCGGCTGGGACCACGCCAAGTTGGTATGGCTAAGTTAAAGTCTGAATTTGCGCGGATCCTGCGGTCAGGACCCCATCTATTTCGTTGACGTAACCATTGGCCTCATCAATACCGTATCGTCGCGCACCGGCTTTGATATCGTTGGCGTCGTCGACAAACATCGCACCATCCGTCGATAGGACGGCAACTGTGCACCTGAGGATCGAAGTCTAATAGTAGCTTTCCAAGGGTGGCCGCGGACAGGCGATCTTTTGCATCTGGGCCTTAAGTTACGACAGTGCGATGTTCGCGTAACGCACGGCATAATTGCACGATTCCCGTGAAATCGAAAGACATCTGGCTTTTGCTGAGATACATCGAAAGGTGATGC